>JAHFTZ010000458.1 GCA_023265355.1 Terriglobus sp. | reverse complement strand
TTGCCTTTACCTGGAGAAAAGGGGCGTGGCGTCGTGGTTGGGCCTGTATCAAAGCTGGGGGCGGGCAGACGGCGGGCAGAAGGGGAAGGGTTTGTTGTTGCTTTGAGCGGTATTTGGGTTCTGGCTCACTTTTGGTGAAAAGGGGTTTCGAAATCGCCAAAAGAGCGCAAAATTCAACGTTGGTCGCCAAATGATCAGTTCGGCGACCCCGTAAGGCTTTTCAAATCAAGAGCAGCTTACTCTGGTTGGTACCCTAAATTCCAGCATCACCAAAAGTGAGCCAGAACCCATTTTGTTCACTACAGCAAAGTACTGCTCTATACTGCAGTTGTGATACAGGAACCAAAATACGATCGTGGTTACGCCGGGCTTTTCACGGTGACACTGCTGATCATGATGAGTTTCTTCGTCATCACCTGGGGAACTCTATATAAGTGCTCCCTTTATAAGAGTCAGTCCACCCAGAGACAGACTCCCGAAGCAAAGCTTTGCACACGAGCAAGCGACTCCGCAAAGAGCGGAGTCGATTCAGCAAGCAGCCGCAAGGCATTTGCTCCGGTACTCTTCCTCGCGTCTTTGGAAATGCTGCTTTGCCTACCGGAAGTGCAACCGACGCCGGTCATCGAAACACCGCCGCCTCCCGTTGTTGCATTGAGGCAAAGCCCGCCCGTTTTTCGGCGTCCTCCCCCAAGCCTGATCCTTCCGAGCGTTTAGCGATCCCTGCATCTGCAGGCGATCCAACCTCACGTTTTTCAAGGGATCATGAGGCTTCTATCCGATGTTTACCTCCAAGGGTTTCTCCCTCTGCGCCAGCGGCGTGGCTGTTGTTCCCATTGCTCTAACGCTTCTGCTCTTCGGCTGCGAAAAAAGTCCAGATAAGGCAGTCGCTCCCAACATAGTGAATGTCTCAACGGTTCCTGCCGTTGTCCATGCTATCTCTCGTGATTTGACCCTGGCAGGAGTCTTCCAGCCATACCAGGAGGTCGATCTCCACGGCAAGGTTTCCGGTTACATCCGCCGCATCAACGTCGATATCGGGGATCGTGTTCACCAAGGACAGACGCTGGCTGTACTGGAAGTTCCCGAACTTCAAGCTCAGGTGCTGGGTGCGGATGCGGGAGTCGCCCGGAGTCAATCGGACATCGCTCGGCTGCGCAATGAAGTGACGCGTGCGGAGGCCAACTACGCGGCGTCACACGCAAATTTCCAACGTCTCAAGAGTGCTTCAGACCAACGCCCCGGCCTGATAGCGGAGCAGGAACTCGACGACGCACAAGCGCGAGATCGCGCTGCTTCGGCCCAGGTAGACGCCGCCAAATCTGCCGTTTTAACGGGGGAGCAATCGTTGGGGGTCTCGCGTGCGGATCTGCAAAGGGTCCACACCATGGCGCAGTATGCCACGATCACGGCACCCTTCAGTGGTGTCGTGACGGCTCGCTACGCGGATACGGGATCGTTGATCCCCGCCGGGACGAGTAACAGCCTCAATGCACAGCCCGTGATTCGCCTGGCACAGAGCGACGTACTTCGTCTCCGCATGCCCGTGCCCGAAGAGGATGTTCCTCTCGTGAAGGAAGGCGCTCAAGTCCTCGTCCACGTGCAAGCCACAGGACAAAAATTCACCGGAACGATCGTGCGATTCACGCGCAATGTGTCCGACACTACGCGCACAATGCTAACCGAAATCGACGTAAAGAATGGAGATCTCTCTCTTTCACCAGGCATGTACGCGAATACGACTCTCACTCTGCAACACAAGGAGAATGCTGTCGTCGTACCCGCCGCCGCCGTCCTGCGCGGTGAGCATTCGGTCGTTTGGGTTGTGGACGCGTCTGGGAAAGCCCAGCCTAGAAACGTCGTCTTGGGAATAGGAAATGCAAACGCGCAGGAGATAACCGAGGGAGTACGTGCCGGGGAGCAGGTGGTAGTGGGTGGCCAGTCTTCGCTTCAGGCTGGACAAGCCGTCCACGAAACGCCAGCACACATGGACTTGGTGAACTATACCGATGCTGCCTCTCAGGGAGGTCGCTAATGTCAGGTTTTGCGATTAAATATCCGTTCTTCGTCTTGATGGCCTGTCTGATGGTAGTCGTTATCGGTACGGCTGCAATCTTCGGTATGCCGGTTGACCTCTTCCCACGGGTTGATATTCCGGTGGTGGTCGTCGCCACCTTTTATTCGGGTATGCCTCCGCAGCAGATCGAATCTGATATCACGAACAGTTACGAGCGATTCTTTACGCTTGGCAGCAACATCGACCATATCGAGTCACGATCGATGTCCGGCGTAAGCCTCATCAAGATCTTCTTCCAACCGGGGACTGACGCAAATGCTGCGGTCAGCAATATCAGCAATCTCGCGATGGCAAACTTACGTCGTTTGCCTCCGGGCACCTTGCCGCCCGTGGTTCTGAGCTTCGACGCCTCCAATCTTCCTGTTTGCCTCATCACCCTGAAGGGCGAAGGGCTGAACGAGACACAGCTGAAAGATACGGCACAGTTCACCGTTCGGAACCAAGTCGCGAATGTCCCCGGAGCGTCTGTTCCTCAACCTTATGGCGGACGGTATCGCCAGATTCAGATCTACGTTGATCCGCAGAAGTTGCAAGCGGCGCAGATGAGCGTGATGGATGTCGTGCATGCGGTGAATGAATCCAATCTCATCTT
>JAHFTZ010000457.1 GCA_023265355.1 Terriglobus sp. | reverse complement strand
CCACGGCCTGCGTGCGATCTTCCACGTTCAACCGCATGAGGATCACGCTCACGTGCGTCTTCACCGTAGTCTCTTTGATCTGCAACTCTTCTGCAATCTCGCGATTGCTCTTTCCCGCGAAGAGAAGCTGCAGCACCTCCTGCTCGCGCTGGCTGAGATTCGATCCCGGGACACGGGAGGACAATGTCTCTGAGATCACCTGTGGGAGAAAACGGTGCCCCGCGTGGACACGGTGCAGCGCACGGATGAGAGCATCATGGGGCATTCCCTTGATGAGGTACCCTCGCGCACCCGCCTCCATGGCCTGATGAATGTCTTCATCCCCTTCATACGTTGTGAGGACGATAATGCGCGCCAGCGGTGACGCGCTGCAGATCACACGAATGGCTTCAGCGCCGTTGCCATCCGGCAACCGGAGATCCATGAGGGTGATGTCGGGCAAGAGCTTTTCGTGCAGACCGATCGCCTCGTTGGCAGTACCGGCTTCACCCACCACCCGCATATTGCCCTGCGCATTAATGATGGCGGCGATGCCTACGCGCATGATGGGATGGTCATCCACGATCAGGACACGGATGATTTTTGTTTCCTTCTCCAAGCCTCAATCCCGCTTTCTGCGCTGCGGCCTGATCGAACGCCCGAGCGACAAGGTGATGCGAGTCCCCTCTCCCGGCACACTCATTAGATCGAACTCGCCACCGGCGCGTCGCATGCGTTCCCGCATACCGAGGATGCCATAGTGCCCCTCTTGCTCCAAATCGACAAACCCCGAACCATAGTCAATTATCGCGATGGTGAAGCTCTGCGCGGAAGCGTGAATCGCAATCTCTACACTCTCCGCGCCGCTGTGCTGGACGGAGTTATAGACGGCTTCGCGCACGGTCATCAAGACCTCGTGCGAGATCGAAGCAGGCACCACCATCTGCTTCACATCGCCAGTGACCGTCGTCGTGTTGCGGAACTCCCGCATCGTCTGCTGAGCTACGATCTGAATCGCGGCGACCAGATCAATCTCCGCTTCCCGTTCGTGACGAAGATCCCATACAGCATCTCGTGCGCCGTCGATGGTGCGACGTGCCTGGTCGCGCGCGACATCCAGCAACTTCTTCTGCGCGCTTTGGTTCGTCTCTGGAGTGCTTGCGATGGCTTCCAGCAGCGCGGAGATGCCCGTACATCCCTGGATCACCGTGTCGTGCATCTCGCGTGCAAGACGGTTGCGCTCTTCCAGCACGGCGGCAAAGCGCGTGCGGATCTGTCTCATCCTGATCCGATAGATCGTCCATCCTATGACTGCGAGCAGGAGCGCGCAGAGCGTATAAAACCACCATGTCTGATAGAAGAAGGGCGCCTTCACCACGACGATGCTGACTTCACTCGTCTTATCCGGTTGTGCCGCGTCAAATGCAACCACACGGAAGCGATAGCGGCCAGAGGGAAGATTGGTGTAGAGCGCCGCGCGCGTGGAGCCAGCGAGGCTCCACTCCCGGTCGAAGTTCTCCAGCTTGTAGCGAAAGCGAACCTCTTGCTGAGAACGCAGAAAGATCGCCGAAAAGCCGAAGCCAAGCCGATTCACTCCTGCAGGAAGATGCGCCTCGCCTGCAACCGGCACGCGGTTTCCGTCGGCAACGATCGGTTCAAGAATCGCCTGCGGGCCAGGTGCAGAGGGCTGCGTCATGGAGACGATATGCGCGGCTCCGCGATTCGTAGGAAACCAGATGCTGTTGTCCGGAGCGACATACCCCGAGGGTTGTCGTCCACCGTACATCTGCGCGTTCTCTGCGCCGTAGGGCATACGCAGAACTGTAATACCCAAAGGATGATCGGAGGTGGGAACGCTTCGCTCCATCTCAGATTCCGTGGCCGTGGCGATGATATTCGGGCCCGTCATCCAGAACATGCCACGCTTGTCCTGAAGAAGCTGATAAAAGCTGTTCGTTGGCAGTCCATGCGCCGTGGTGAACTGCTCAACCACTTCTCCACGCACACGAAAGGTGCCGTGGTCGCGAGTCGCAAACCATAGCGTTCCTTTGCGGTCTTCCAGAATCGACCATACCTTTTCCTGAGCCAGGGCCCGGGTAGCAGCGTTCTGTTGAAAGCGGCCATCATTCCACAGGCTAAGTCCATGCTCTGTGCCAATCCATATCTGTCCCAGACGGTCTTCCATAAGGCAACGCGCACTAAAGTAAGCCAGGCCATCCGCTTCGCTCAGCTTTGTTACCTTATCGTCCTTCACCCGGTTGATGCCTTCGTCCGTTGCAATCCAGATCTCTCCGCTGCGTGTCTCCAGAAAGCCGCGGATGAAGTTGTTCGTAAGCTGCCTGGGAGCGGAGTAGTGATTGATACCCATCTCTCCAATACGAAACGCACCTTCGCCATCCGTTCCAAACCAGAGTGCACCGTCGCGGGCTCGAAAGACGTTACGAATCTTCGCAGTGCCGATTCCCTTGTAACGGATCGGGCTGGCCACATGGTCATGAATGAGATATAGGCTCTGGGCCGCGACCCAGAGATTTCCCCGCGCATCACCGGAGATGGTCTCGAAGTCGGGGTCGCTTCCCTCCGGAAGCGGAATCATGTGAATGGGCGACTGCTGGAGACGAACGAGTCCAGCCTGCGTTCCGACCCAGATCTGCTTCTGCGGATCCTCCAGAAGAGTGAGAATGGTGT
>JAHFTZ010000046.1:6259-9906 GCA_023265355.1 Terriglobus sp. | reverse complement strand
TTTCGCTTGGAGAGATGGTCGAACTCAAAGGCTTTATGCCTCAGGCAGAAGCTCTGCGCGCCATCGACGATACAACGTACCTTCTGCTGATCTCGCACGATCCCATCAACGTCTCCGCCAAGCTGTACGACTACCTGGGTGGAGCGAAGCCGATTCTTGCTGCAGTGAAGCCCGAGGGCGACATCCGCCGACTCATAGAGGAGACACGAGCAGGATGGTGGGCTGACTCGGAAGATGTCCCGGCGATGACGCAGCTCTTTGTGGAGGCCGTCGACAACGCGCCGCGTCTGGCGGAGATCTTTCAGCCTGATCTCGAAGTGATCGCAAGCTTTCACCGCGCGCCGCTGGCGGAGAAGTATGCAGAGCTTCTTCATTCGCTGGCAGGAGAGCACCGATGAAGGTCGCCGTCGTCACGCAGTACTTTCCCACTTCGCTGCAGCCCTGGGCAGGCCATTCTGCATACCAGACGCTGCGGTTGCTGGCGAAGAGCTGCGACCTGAAGGTCTTCTATCCTGAGGTTCACTACCTGGCGGGGAAGGGATCGCCGCGCATCGATCCCACGTATCGGCCACCGGACGTCAGCGTGGAGTACATCCCCTATCCCGCTCTGCCGCTGGTCACGCGGCCACTCAACGGATGGTCCGCTTCGAGCAGACTTCTCCCGCAAGTACGGCGTTTCGATCCGGAGATCATCTTGAATTACGTCGCGTATCCGGATGGCTTCGCTGCGATGCGAATCGGCCACATACTGCGGAAGCCCGTCGTGCTCACCGCCATTGGATCGGACCTGAACCGGATGAGCGATCCGCTCTGCGCTGCTCTGACCAAGAAGACGTTGCGCGAGGCGGACTTCACCGTGACGGTGAGCGGAGACCTGCTGCAGACGGCGCAGAGGCTTGGGGCTTCACCTGATGCGAGTGCCGCGATTCTCAATGGCTGCGATACGGAGATCTTTCGCCCGCAGGCTATGGATGCGGCAAGAGAAGTTCTTGGCCTGCCGATGGACGCAAAGATTGTGACGTACGTAGGTCGCTACGATCTTCGTAAGGGCCTGATCGAGTTGATTGATGCCGTAGCGCTCGTGAAGAAACAGACGCCCGGGCTTTGTTGCTATCTCGTCGGAGATGGGCCGGACAAAGCCCTTTTGCAAGCTGCGATGGAAAAGCACGGTGCGAGCGATTGGGTCACCCTCGTTCCGCCGCAGCCGACCGCCGAGGTCGCTCGCTGGATGGCAGCCTCCGACCTGGTGACGCTGCCGAGCTATAAAGAGGGTTGCCCCAATGTAGTGATCGAGTCGCTCTGCGCTGGCCGTCCAGTGGTCGCGACGAACGTGGGAGGCATTCCCGAGCTGATGGATGCTACGAGCGGCCGGTTGGTGCCGCCCATGGATGTTCCAGCGTTGGCGAAGGCTCTGCAGGAGACGCTGGAGACTCGTTGGAATGCTACGGATATCGCCTCAAGACACACAAGGAGCTGGCAGGATGTCGCAACGGACGTTCTGCATGTGCTTCAGAAGACTTTGAGTGATTTCCGGCCTCAGTGATGCCAGATCTTAGGCGCGTACGGGGAGTTGAATCGTCGTTTCCAACAAGGACGGCTTGAGACGCCGAAGTTCCACGGAGGCAGGTCGAACCGCTTCCTGCAGCGGGCTCTCTTCGTGCCCTTCCGTTGCCTCCGGGTGGTTGATGCCCACCTCGGCGAGCTTATAAAGCAGGGAACGATAGCTGATCTGCAGCCATTTGGCCGTCTTCTGGCGGTTCCAGCTGTTCGCCTGGAGAACCTTCAGGATGATCTGGCGCTCAAGGTCCTTGGTCGCGCTCTTTGTGATCTGTTTGAGCGAGAGCGGCTTGGTCACATCAATCTCTGCCGAAACCTTGTCCCGGCCTGTGCTGGTGGGAGCAAGCTCCTGCACAACCAGGCTCTCATCGCCGATGACGGTGTAGCTGCGCATCAGGTTGTCGAGTTGCCGGATGTTGCCCGGCCAGTCGTAGGCGAGCATGAGCTGGAGAAGGTCCTTGGAAACCGTTCGCGGCGCAACGTGGAATTCGTTGGCGTGTTTCTGCGCGAAGTATTCCACGAGGCGGGGAAGGTCGACCTTCCGCTGTCGGAGACTGGGCAGGCTGATCGTTACGGCATTGATGCGGTAGAGGAGTTCCAGACGGAAGCTTCCCTCGGCGACCTGTCGCGAGAGATCGCCGTTGGCGATGGAGATGATATGGGTGAAGATTCCCAGCGTTTCGTGTCCACCCACGCGGGTAAAGGTTCCATCCTCAAGGAGTTGGAGGATCTTCCCCTGTACGGTCAGGTCGAGGCTTCCGACCTCGTCGAGCACCAGAGTGCCCTTGTGGGCTTGTTCCACGCGTCCGCGTTTTTCGGAGAGTGCGCCGTTGAAGGCGCCTCGTTCATAGCCAAAGAGCTCGGTTTCGATCAGGGCGTTCGGTATGACAGGACAGCTCACTTTGACATAGGGATACTTCGCTCTCGGTGAGAGTGCATGAATCAACTGGGCACAGAGTTCTTTCCCCGTTCCACTTTCGCCTTGAAGCAGTACCGCGACATCAGTTGCTGCGATCAACTCGATGCGTTTGCGGATGTCCTGCATAACGCTCGTGCTCCCGAACATCACGTCCATGGGAGGAAATACGGGGGATCTCTGTGCGACCCGCAGTTGAGGATCCCTGGGAGATTCGCTTGTCATGCCCTGCCTGCGCCTGGATTGAGTTCCGATGTAATCCGTTGCACATGGACGGCCAATCCCGAATCTACCGATTTCCACAGAAATCCAGCACCGCAAACAAAAGTAACCGGAAGGTCACTCGCCTTGGGCATAAATATTCCACCTTATGGGTATGGGTGGAAAACATTTTGCCCTATATTCTAAAGATCCGCAATCGTATGCAAGTTATGCGGAAAGCTCTACCGTTTTGGGCGGATAATAACTTCAGCTGTGCCGCCTATGGCAGACAAGTGCACAGTTTTGCATTGAGAAATGTGTCGAAAAGAATATGATGTGCCTGCAGTAGCCCTGTTGGACGCTTGGTCTGTTCTTTAAATTGCGACTCCCTAGCGGAAAACGGCAAAGCGCTGAGCAACAATGGAATGCATTTATCCTTATAGAGTTTTCGGAGTCTGATGTCTTCCCTCAAGTCGCACCAGAACAAATCGGAGCCGGGCCAGCCAGAGGTGTTTGTTCTCGAGCAGAACCTCCCCTTGTTGAAGTACATGGACAACATCCTGCGGAATCGCTACGCCGTACGGATGTTCTCTGATCAGGCTGAATTTCTGACAGAGATTGAGAATGGCAACGCGCCGGACGTCGCTCTGCTTCCCTGGATCAGCAAAGACCAGTCCATGGGACTCGTCTCCCAGGTGATCGCTTCCAAAGCCGTGGTCATTCTTTCCACTTCGAGTTCCGATGTGAATGATATCGGTCAGATCGCCGCTGCCGGCGTGCGCGAGATCGTCCGACGCCCCTTCTCAGCCCTGGAGCTGCACGAGGCCATTGACCGCCAGATCGCGGAGATCGTCACGCCCGACACAAAGAACGAGGTAGTGGTCACTCCTCTTGGGGACAATACCTCCTTCGTACGTTCGGGCAAGCGCATGCGCGACATTGAGACGCAGGCAAGGCTCGTCGCCCGTTCGGA
>JAHFTZ010000046.1:0-6249 GCA_023265355.1 Terriglobus sp. | reverse complement strand
CTGATTCTGGGCGAGAGCGGCACCGGCAAGGAAGTTCTGGCGAAGTACACGCACGCCATGTCTTTCCGGAGCGACAAGATCTTTCTGAAGGTGAACTGCGCGGCCATGCCCGCCGACCTTCTGGAGAGCGAGCTCTTCGGTTACGAGCAGGGTGCGTTCACTGGCGCACTGAAGACAAAGCCCGGCAAGTTCGAGATCGCCGACGGCGGCACGATCTTCCTGGACGAAATCGGAGAAATGCCCGCGATCCTGCAGGCAAAGCTACTGCATGTGCTCCAGGATGGCACGTTCTCCCGGCTCGGCAGCCGCGCACCGATGAAAGCGGATGTCCGCGTCGTCGCTGCGACCAATATCGATATGAAAGCGGCGATGGCTGCGAAGACCTTCCGCGAGGATCTCTACTATCGCCTCAACGGCTTCTCGTTCACGCTGCCTCCGCTTCGGGAGCGCCCGGAAGAGATTCCGACCTTCACGAACTTCTTCATGCAGAAGGGTTCGGACAAGTATGGACGCGATCCTCTGCCGATCTCTCCTGCGCTGATGGCTGCGCTGACCCGCTACACCTGGCCGGGCAATCTGCGCGAGCTAGAGAATGTGATGAACCGGTATCTCATCATCGGAGACGAAGAGTCCATCCTGGCCGATATCGTTACGCGGACGCCCACAGCTGCGCCCACCAATGGAGCTGCCGACACGAACGGAGAGGTTGGCCTGAAACAGCTGGTCAAAAGTCTGAAGGGGGATGCCGAGGCATCTGCGATCGCTCTGGCTCTGGAAGAGACGAAGTGGAATCGCAAGGCAGCCGCCCACAAGATGCAGATCAGCTATAAGGCTCTGCTTTACAAGATCAAACAATACGATCTGGCACGCAGGTAAATCGAGCTATGCCAAAGGACACCACTATCGTCGCCGACACCAAAGTAGTTATCCGTTATGCGGACTCCATTATTAAGGGCCACTTCGACAGTAGCCATTGGAACCAGACTGCGGAATCATCCTTCTTTTCTCCTCACTCGGAGGAACGGATGATGACCATCACGCGGGAGGGCTCCACGGTTCCCGAGGACGTTTCCATCCAGGATGCGAAGGGCATCTTCTTTGTAAACAGCTTTGAAGGAAACAGGGACCACGACGATATCCGCTTCCATGACGGCGAACCGGCGGAATGCCTGTGGGTTCAGATCACCTTCAACGACGGAGAGATCCTGGAGGGTATGACGGATAACTCCATGGGGCTTCTTGAGGAAAAGGGCTTTTACCTGAAGCCTACGGACCCAACGGGAAATAACTGGCTGGTCTTCGTCATGCGCCACCAGATTCGCGAGTTCCACATCCTCGGTCTGCACAAAGCCAGCAGCCCGGGCTCTATTTCGCCCTGCCGCTAGCTTGTGCGCTTTAGGCCTTAGACCGTAGCGAACGTTTGCGTGCGGTACCAGGCAATCGTCTCTTCCAGGCCGGCGGCAAACTCCGCAACCACACCATAGCCGAGTTCTTTCCGGGCCAACGAGATGTCCGCGACGGAGTGCTTGATGTCGCCCACCCGATCGGGCTTGAAGTCCAGCGCTCCGGTGTATCCCGTGATGCGGCGCACTTCTTCGTACGCTTGCAGCAGCGTGACCGACGTTCCAGTGGCGACGTTGAAGACCTTGCCCGCAACATGCGAACCCGACTTGATGGCCAGGAGATTCGCGCTCACCACGTTATCGATATAGGTAAAATCCCGGCTGGTGGAGCCGTCGCCAAAGATGGTGGGCGTAGTACCTGCAAGCATCTGCGAGATGAAGCGGGCAAGCACGCCCGAGTACTGCGACGTGGGATCCTGCCGCGGCCCAAAGATATTGAAGTAACGCAGGGAGACCGTCTCCAGGCCGTACATCTTGGCGTAGCTGGTCAGGTAGTACTCTCCCGTCAGCTTTTGAACGGCGTAGGCCGAGAGGGGCGCGGGCACCATATCTTCCCGCTTAGGAAGCTCCGGCGAGTCGCCATAGGCAGCAGACGACGCGGCATAGACGACGCGCTTCACACCCGCCTGCCGCGCGGCCTCCAGAACCTGCAGCGTGCCGATCAGATTGGGTCCGTTCGTTCCCACGGGATCGGCCACGGAGACCGGAACAGAGGGAATCGCGGCCTCGTGAAAGACGTAGTCCACCCCTTTGCAGGCGTCCGCGACAGCAGCGGCATCCTGAATGTCACCGTGGCGAAAATCAATTGTCTTGCGGATCTCCTCGATGTTTTCGAGCTTCCCGGTACTCAGGTTGTCCAGCCCGCGAACTTCCGCGCCTTCAGCGAGCAGAGCTCGCGCGATGCTGGAACCGATGAATCCAGCCACTCCCGTAATCAGAACCTTCGACATGTCTCTCCGCTCGTTCCATTAAAAGCTACAGGAATTCCTTCGGAGCAGAGTATCGTTTTCCATTGGGACAGGTCACCAAAGACACCTACGGAGAACCGATTGTCGATCGATGTCGTCATTCCTGCGTATAACGCGGAGAATTTTCTCGCTACGGCGCTGGACAGTGTTCTGGCGCAGACAGTGCCACCCCACCAGATTCTTGTCGTGGACGATGGTTCGAAGGACGCGACTCTCCGCGTTGTGGAGCGGTACGGGGATGCTGTGCGTCTGTTGACGCAGAAGAACGCAGGTCCGGCTGTGGCGCGGAACCGTGGCGTAGCGGCGTCGAAGAGCAGTTTTATCGCCTTTCTGGATGCGGACGACTCTTGGCATCCCACCAAGCTGGCCCAACAGCTTGCTGCGATGGAGAGAGATCCGCGCCACGTTCTTTGCTACACCGGCCTGACCGAAGAGCATATGGATGGGACGCAGACCATCATGGACGCGGCGGAGGCAACCTCTATTCTTGAGACGCTGCGGCTCCACAATCCCGGCATTACACCGTCCTGCGTGATGCTTAGGCGGGACGCTTATGAATCCGTGGGGGGCTTCAATCCAGAAGCCGATGGATGCGAGGACTGGGAGCTTTGGGTTCGTCTGCGGCAGCTCGGTACCTTTTGCGCGGTCCAGGCGCCTCTGACGAACTACCGTGTGAGTAACACCGGTGTGAGTTCAAATGCGGATATTCTCTTCCGTGACTTCCTGCGGATTCTCGATCCCAGCCTGCTTGCTGGCTTGAAAGGTTGGAACAGGCGCGTATGGAGAAGACGCATCCTGGGCTTCCAGAACTTCAAGGCAGCGCTCACTGCGCGGGCAGCGGGGGAGAAGCAAAAAGAGGTTCGGTATCTTCGGGATTCTTATGTTGCATGGCCGTCGCCGTTCTGGCCGTCACGCCGCTTCAAGGTTCTGCTGGCGACGTTGAAGAACCGGCTTCGCAGGTAAGCTTTCCCCAAAAGCGATGACCGCATCCCTTTTTCGGAATGCGGTCATCACTCCTGCAGTGCAAGCTGGGGTCAGGCCTTGCGCATGCGACGGCGCACGGTTGTAGCCAGGCCAATCAGACCGGTGCCGAGCAACGCGAGCGTCGACGGTTCGGGCGTTGGCGCAGGGGTGCGCGGGTCTCCGATGAAGGCACCATTGTGTACCTCACCGGTGGAACCGATCTGGGCGGCGATGAAGTTGCCGCTCATCTGCGCGCCGCCGGAGAGAATGGCGAAGGGGGCGAGCACAGAGGCGTTGAACTGACCATTGATCTGTACCGTGTCTGCCTGCGCGAAGTTGAAGAGGATGCGATTGTTCGTCTCGTCGTCTCCGGCATGCTGTGTACCGTTGTAGTAGAGACCCGCGCCCAGTGTGACGTTTACCCCAAGAACGTTGACGATGATCGTCGATCCCAGGGGCGCTTCGATATCGATGTTGTTATTGGTGCTCGCGAACTGTGCAGCGGTGATGGTGAAGACGTTCAAGGTAGCGCTGTTCCCCTGGAGGACGAGCCACGAAGGGTTCGCGCCTGTTCCCAGAGAGACGGTGCCATTGGGTGCCAGGCCGAAGAGAGCGTTCGACTCAGCGACCAGGCTGGTCTTCAACGCTGCAAAGTCGATCCCGGAACCGCCGGTTGTGACACGCTTGCCACCGCCGTTGAAGTTGATATTGCCGTTGGTCCCGGGGGCGTAGACGTTTCCGTGGCTATTCACATTGAACTGTGCGCCACTGTTGAAGCCGTTGCTGGAAACAATGTCATACTTCGCCGATGCACCGTAAGGATCAGAGCCGAGACTGCTGCCCACGGTGGTGCCGCTCAGCACCTTGTCCGCTGCCGCAATGCGGCCGGTGATGTCGGCCTGCGTGTTGATCGTACCCGCGACGGCAACGCCTTTGGTATTCACGCCGCCGAGAGCCACGAGGTTATAGGCGCTTGCCACGCCGAATGGATTCACCGAGTCGGCATGAGCCGCCACGGATACGAGAGACAGACCAAGGAGAGAGACGAGAAAGCAGCGCTTCAAATTATGCATATCTTCCGTATGGCATTTCACGCGCCAAACAGGTTTCTTATTTTCACGCATTTTCTGTGTCAAATTGAGACAAGGCTAGGCCACTAAGCAAAATTTTGCCTAGTCCTCCCCGCCTTTTCCACTATTGGACGTCTGACCTGCATTTCGATCTTCACCTGCCTGCAAATCGAAGATAGCTGTTGTCCGGTCTCCTTCTTCGAATCTGGCCACAGGTGTGTCGCAGAAAAGATCCTGCAGATGCGGAGAATCCGGCCCGGCCTGCAGTGGCTCGCTTACCTGCAAGCACTCCTGCAGCGGTGCGGGGGCTGTTGCGATGTAGTACCGAACGCCACGAACGCGTAGCGCCTTGCGTAGACTTCCCTGCCTGCGTATGGATTCCAGATAGGACCGGTCCATCACGAGACCTTCCGTCTGAACGAGCGGGTCGTGCATGAGGAAGCCAACACTTCCAGCGCGATCTCCCATGGCGTACGTTCCATGATGCGTCTGCGAAAACGCTGCCACGCGTTGTCCCACCTCGACCATCTCCGGCACGTCTCCCGGCGTCCAGCGCGCGGTAAACAGCTTCGCAACCGAGATCATGGCAAGCAGGACGATGATGGCAGGCCTGCGGGTCAAACGAACGACAGGTTCCCAGCTGAAGATCAGAGCCAGGGCAACGCAAAAGGCAAGGCGGAACGGATAGAAGTACCACATCCAGAGCATCCAGTCGCTCAGGCAGGAGAGCACAAGGATGTACGCAAAAGGCCATACAAGCACGGCGGAATAGACGACCTTCTCCGTATCCGAGAGCTTGCGGAAGCATTTGAAAAGGAGAGGAAACGCCAGAACAATCGGCAGAAAGCTTCCGTAGTGACGCACCGGACCGATGAAAAAGCTGTGCCACACCTGGCGCGAGGGAAAGTGGTGCCAGCGCATCTGCTTGGCCATGCCGGAGACGGGCATCCAGGTATGGAAGAAGACCTGATTGGAAACGAAATACAGACCGAGCGGAATCAGGCCGAGCAGCACTCCTGCAATGTGCGGGCGTCGAATCCGTGACCGCAGATGCGGTTGAAGAAGAAGTGCCGCCAGCAGAAGCACTCCCAGCAGAACCGTGTCCAGCCGGGATAGAACCAGGAAGGAGAGCACGCATCCCAGACCCAGCGCGTGATAAAACCCATGGCGATCCGGGTCGGCGCTGATGCAGAATGCAAGAAAAAAAAGCCCGATCGGAATGGTGAGAATAACCTCCATTCCGGTAAAAAACATCGGCATGGAAAACCCGGCCACCAGCGCCGCGAGTGTGTTCGCGACCAGAGGCGAGATGCCCGTTCGCAACAGGATGATCCGCGCTGCAAAGTAAGTGCCGACGATGGCGGCCAAGACCATGAACGCGATTAATGGAAAGAAAGCCGTTGGCCCGAAGAGCGCGCAAACTCCGGCCAGAAGCAGAAGCCACAACGGATGATAGCCATTCGTTGCAACCAGACCGTTGAAGGTGGAGCCGTGACCGGTCGCTAAGTTTTGAGCGACTTTTAGGTAGTAAAAGCAGTCATCCTGGACGAAGACCTGCCAGGCATGGCCACTATGAAACGGGGCCCATACCGCATAGCAAGCGGCCACGGCAATGCAAAAATAAAAAGCGCGGAGCCCGAGAACCCTCATAGATCTCCTACCGCCATCGTAGGTAGAGGGCGATGCGTGGAATGTGCCCTTCCTTCACCAGGCCGGGCTCTTCTAACGTGAAGCCTTGCTACCGGTCAGAGCAGAGCGAGAACGACGAGCAACATGACAGCCACCCAGATAAACATAAAATGTACGGTGAAGTGCTTACTCGACAGCCACGCGGACCAGAGGGAG
>JAHFTZ010000456.1 GCA_023265355.1 Terriglobus sp. | reverse complement strand
CGTCCGTCTTTGAAACCTTGACGACGATGCGCAGATCCTTCTCCGCCTGCAACGTTCCCTGCCATGTCCCCACCACATCCTGGGCCTGCAGTGCTCCTGCGGAAAACGAAGCAAGGGCGACCAGCCAAAGCAACAGCTTCTTCATAAGTCTTCTCCTGAAAACATCGATGGTCTTCTGTTGCCACAGCTTATTTCGCTTGAAAGAACATGGCCCAAAACACACACAGCGGTTGTCGGTGCAGCCTGATCGAAACGTACTGCCTTCAGGGCTTGTACGTGGTTTTACTTACGGAGGTTCCTTCTAGACGGAGTAAATCGAATCAAGATAGCGCCCGATTGAATATTTTCGAAATTTTCCATTCCTGAATCAGGAAAAGACAGCGCAGCCCTGCTGCAGAAGCTCCGCTTCAATGGTCGCGCCCACGCTAAGAATCCTCTTGTCCCAATCTCCCAGACCCGCCACCATCAGGCCCACGGGAGCGTCGCCCGGACGATGGCATGGAATGGAAAGCGCGCATCCGTCGAGGTAGTTGAAAAGACTTGGATTGCGCAGCACGGCTCCGTTCGCATCGAAGTAGGCATCGTCGCTCTCCTCCAGCGCTGCAATCGCAGGTGCGATGCGCGGCACTGTAGGAAGCAGAACAGCGTCGAACCCTTCGAAGCTCCGTGCGGCTTCGCGAAGCATCTCGGCACGCAGCGTAAAGAGATCGAGATAATCGCAGGCATACACCCCCGCGCCATGCCGTATGCGGAGGGCGACATGCGGATCGTAGCGCTCGCCATGCATCGCCAGAAGCGCACGATGCCATGCAAACGCCTCAGGAGCGGCAAACTGGTTTGCCCAGGGCACACTGTCCAACGATCCGAAGTGAAGGTCCTCAACTTTTGCTCCTGCCTTGGAGAGCGCCGAGAGCGCAGCTTGAAATGCGCGCGCAACCGACTCTTCCATGCCGTCCAAGACGTACCCCTGTAACACGCCGAAGCGCATGCCGGAGAGCGTTCGCGGCAACAGGGGCGTCACGGTTTCCCCCGCAAGCACTGAATCGACCAAAGCACAGCAAGCCACCGTCGGTGCGATCACGCCAATCGAATCCAGCGTCGGCGAGAGCGGTAGCACGCCCTGCATCGAAACGCGGCGCGCCGTCGGCTTGAACCCTGTAAGACCGCAGAGCGCTGCGGGAATCCGAATCGACCCACCCGTATCCGAACCAATTGCCGCCGCAGCCATGCCATCACTGACCGAAACCGCAGCGCCTGAAGACGATCCTCCAGGAATGCGTCCCGTCGCACGGTCGTAGGGATTCTTCGGCGTTCCATAGTGCGGATTCAGCCCCAGCCCAGAGTAAGCGAACTCCGTCATAGTCGTCCGTCCGATCAGCACTGCACCTGCCTGACGCAGGCGGCTCACTACCGCCGCATCGGCGCTGGCACGGGGAGCGTCTGCAAGCACAGTCGATCCTGAAAGCGTTCTCTCCCCTGCGACATCGAATAAATCCTTGATCGAAACCGGCAGACCAGCCAAGGGGCCGGACGCCTCTCCAATGCTCCTTCGCAGATCGATTCCTTCCGCGGTCGCGCGCGCGGAGTCTGCATACACCTGCATAAACGTGCGCTTCCCCTCACCCTCCGGATCGGCGATGGCGCGCAGGCAGCGGTCCACCAGAGCTTTGCTCGTAACTTCTCCCCGCACGAGGCGGTCCAGTGTTTGGGCGATCGGACGCAGCGGCTCGCTGTCGACACTCAGGACATTTTCAATCGACATACTTCTCCTCTTGGACGATGTTAATGAGCTATTACCGATTGCTTCGCCTGCAAAAGATAGTACGGAGTAGCCACGGTGCCTACACTGAGTCGTTCGAATTGAACGCTCACATCTTCGCCAAAAGCAGGATTCGGCGCCGCCACATACGCCACTTCATCGTGACTGACGAATATCAAGAATGCACCGGAGGCCGGAACGTAAAACGCGTCCCATCCGAAAATCATCGATTGAAGCAAAAGAGAGGCTACCAACGCTGATTCGGACCCATCCAGTTCGACTTGCAGAGGTTGATCTGTATCCACTTCCCCGCCGTTCATACCCAACATACGCTTCACGGTCTCATGCCCTAGAGCGTCTAACCCGGGACTCCCTATGCTCCACTCCCTAATTACTAGAATGCCCCCGCCACGGGCCACTTTTTCCATATCGCCGAACATGTACGCGAGGGCAACGAGTTCTCCCGCATGATGCGGAATCGGAAACTCCAAAACCTCAGGCTCGCGAACGAGCGGATAGTTTCGAGGGCTCAGGCCAATTCCTCGCTCGTAAAGCCAATCTGAACATTCGTTAGCGGATAGCACTCGCATTTCTCTCCTTGCGTCTTGTGGTTTCTAAGCGGAGCATTCGCTACTGTTTAAAGAAGTTCGCTGGGATCGGCCGGGCTTCTCAAATCCCTTTATGGATCGCTGCGCAGAACTGATATGGATACTCCTTCTTATAGCGCAGACGCGCGCCGCTGGCATCGTGACATCATGAAGCATGCTCAAAGAAGGCATCGGACCAGGACCGGGCACGGGTGAGACCAGCGTCACGGGGCGCGATCCCCTCACCGGCAATGGCATCACCGTCACGGTAAAGGACGGACACATTGCCTCCATAGCCGAAGCGGAGGGTGAGGGAGACGTCTA
>JAHFTZ010000455.1 GCA_023265355.1 Terriglobus sp. | reverse complement strand
AGATTGCGAAGCGGCTTGAGAACTTCAAGGCACCCGAGTCGCGGTACAAGCGCGGAGTCTTCGCGAAGTATACGCATGGCGTTTCGTCCGCAAGCAAGGGCGCCATCACTTCCTAGTCCTAAAATTTTTGAAGAGCACCGTAATGAAGAGGAGCACACATGACGAAGACGAATCCGAACGCACCTACCCTGACCGGAGCCGAGATCCTCTGGGCAACGCTCGTCGGCGAAGGCGTCACTGACGTCTTTGGCTATCCCGGCGGGGCAATTCTGCCGGCGTATGACGCTCTGCGCAAATTTCCAATTCATCATGTGCTGGTGCGGCATGAGCAGGGTGCAGTGCACATGGCCGACGGCTATGCGCGCGCTTCGGGCAAGGTTGGTGTGGCCGTAGCAACCTCCGGTCCGGGAGCAACGAATTTGGTGACGGGCATTGCGACGGCGATGCTGGATTCTATTCCGATGGTCTGCATCACGGGCCAGGTCTCGTCGAAAGTGCTTGGGACAGATGCGTTCCAGGAGATCGACATCACCGGGATCACGCTGCCGATTACGAAGCATAACTTCGTTGCGACGCGCGCTGAAGATGTAGCTCCGATGATTCGTGAGGCCTTCCAGATCGCGCGCAGTGGACGTCCGGGGCCGGTCCTCGTGGACATCACGAAGGATGCGCAGCAGGCGACGTGCGTCTACGATTTCGAAGCCGCTGTCCCTCCCGAATATCGTCCTCATCCGATGCTCCACGCAGAGTCCGCCGATATGGCGAAGGCGATCTCGCTGATGCGCGGTTCGAGGCGGCCTGTGAGTCTAGCGGGACACGGCATCATTCAGGCGGAAGCGGAGGCAGAGGTACAAGCCTTTGCAGAGCGGCATAAGATCCCTGTGGCTACGACGCTGCTGGGGTTGGGCGGCTTCCCTGCCTCGCATCCGCTGGCGCTTGGCATGATGGGCATGCACGGTGAGTCGTGGGTGAATAACGCGATTCAGCAGTCGGATCTTCTGCTTGCGTTTGGCATGCGCTTCGACGATCGCGTGACCGGCAATCTGGCAACCTATGCGCCGAATGCGAAGAAGATCCATATCGAGATCGATCCGAGCGAGATCAACAAGAATGTCAAGGTGGATGTTGCGCTGATTGGCGATCTGAAGCAGGTACTGAACACGATGGCGCCGCTGATCGATCAGGCAGGTGAGCCGCGACAGGTAGATGTGACCAAGGAGTGGCGCGAGGAGATTCGCGCGATGAAGGGTGACGCCAGTGTGCGCGACATTATCAATCTTCCGGACAACGGACATCTCTATGCGGCGCATGTGATCAACGACATCTGGCAGGAAGCGAAAGCCGCCGGGCGTCTCGAGAACACCATCATCGCTACGGACGTAGGCCAGCACCAGATGTGGGAGGCGCAGTACTTCCGCCATGAAGCTACTCGCTCGCTCGTTACCTCCGGTGGCCTGGGGACGATGGGGTTTGCGCTACCCGCGGCCATCGGTGCAAAGATTGCCTGCCCTGAAAAAGATGTCTGGGTGATCGCTGGCGACGGTGGTTTTCAGATGACGGCCTCCGAGCTTTCGACCATCGTGCAGGAAGGCATTCACATCAACATCGCCGTGATCAATAACGGATTTCTCGGCATGGTGCGGCAGTGGCAGGAGGCGTTCTATGACAAGAACTATGCCTGCTCACCGATCCTGTCGCCGGACTTCGTGAAGCTGGCGGACGCGCATGGAATTCCCGGGGCGCATGTGACGGAGCGCTCGCAGGTACTGCCTACGGTGACCAAGGCTCGAACGGGGACATCGGCTTTCCTCATCAACTTCTCCGTCGAGAAAGAAGATGGGGTTTATCCGATGATCGCGCCGGGGGCTGCGCTGCATGAGATGGTTCGGCGGCCAAATCCCTTGATTGAGACGAGCGAGGACTAATCTCCGCCGGAAACTTCGCGCTATCCCTAACGACCGAGAACGGACAATTTTATGCTTCATACTTTTATCGCACTCGTAGACAACAAGCCCGGCGTGCTCACGCGGATTGCCTCGCTTTTCCGCCGCCTGAATATCAACATCGCCTCGCTCACCGTGGGTGAGACCGAGCGTGAAGAGGTCTCGCGCATGACCATCGTCTGCGATGCTCCTGAGAATGCTGCGCATCGCATCCGTGCCTCGCTCTACAAGCTGGAGATCACGCGGGATGTGGACGAGGTCGGCCGCACCGAAGCTGTGATTCGTGAACTCGCCCTGATCAAGGTTGAGGCAGGTCCACCGGCTTCTTCCTCTTCTTCGCGAACGCATCTCTTCGAGCTGGCAGAGGTCTTCCGTGCACGTATCGTGGATCTCGCTCCCGAGTCGTTGATGCTGGAGATGACGGGATCGGCCTCGAAGATCGAGGGTCTGATCCAGGTCCTGGTCGAGAGCGGATACAAGATCCTTGAGGTTTCCCGCACGGGCCGGATGGCGATGCGGCGCGGGAAGCATACATCACGCGTCATGAAGGCGCTTGGATCCAAGGCACATGAGGACGAGAGCCCACTTGATCCCGATGCTCTGCCGCCTTCAGAGCGGATTCCAAATCAGTTCGCGGAGCATGATGCTTAACGTCCCTCTCCACGCACAAACTCGTAAGAGATAGACTTTAGACACATCACAAAGGAAGAAGACAAAACGCAATGGCA
>JAHFTZ010000454.1 GCA_023265355.1 Terriglobus sp. | reverse complement strand
GGAACAGTCTCTCCCTCTGCCACGGCATACCACTGCCATGCGCCGCCGGGGCCCTTCTTCAGCGCCCAGTCGAAGTTATAGAGGTTGTCGAGGTACTCGGAGTCCCACTTGATGGGGTTGGTCGTCCACGCGCCTTCTAGGCCCGAGGAGATCGTGTCTTCCGCATTGCCTTTGCCCGCGGAGTTCTTCCAGCCGAAGCCCTGCTGCTCGATAGGTGCGCCTTCGGGTTCGGGACCGACATGCTTGCTGGGATCGTGAGCGCCATGACCCTTGCCGAAGGTGTGACCACCCGCGATGAGCGCGAAGGTCTCTTCGTCGTTCATCGCCATGCGACCAAAGGTCTCACGGATGTCGCGTGCCGAAGCAACGGGATCGGGCTTACCGTCCGGGCCTTCCGGGTTCACATAGATGAGACCCATCTGCACGGCGGCGAGAGGATTGTCGAGATCGCGCTCGCCCTGGTAACGGTCGCTGCCCAGCCATGTGTGCTCCGAGCCCCAGAAGATATCTTCCTGCGGAACCCAGACATCGGCGCGACCGCCGCCAAAGCCGAAGGTCTTGAAGCCCATCGATTCGAGTGCAACGTTGCCAGTGAGGATCATGAGATCGGCCCAGGAGATCTTCTTGCCGTACTTCTGCTTAATGGGCCAGAGCAGGCGGCGAGCCTTATCGAGGCTGACGTTGTCCGGCCAGCTGTTGAGCGGAGCAAAGCGCTGCGTGCCCATGCCTGCGCCGCCGCGGCCATCATGGATACGGTAGGTTCCGGCGCTATGCCATGCCATGCGGATGAAGAACGGGCCGTAGTGGCCGTAGTCCGCAGGCCACCAGCTCTGCGAATCGGTCATGAGGGCGTGGAGGTCCTTGATCACGGCATCGAGATCGAGCGTTTTGAACTCCGCAGCATAGTCGAAGTCCTTGCCCATGGGGTCGGCGAGCTTGGTGTTCTGATGGAGGACGGCGAGATCAAGCCGATCGGGCCACCAGTTCTCGTTGCGGGTGATCTTGCGCGAGGTGTGGGTGACGGCGCCGTGCAGCGGCGAAGACGTCTCTGTGGCGGTGGTTTGGGCTGCGGGCTGGCCGTGAGGGACCGGGCACTTCATTTCATCTGACACGTTTTGCTCCTCAATTCTTTCGGGGAAAAGGCGCTTCCCTCGTTTGATAATAATTCTTATTCAGAGGATTCGTGCAAATCCACAAAGTTCAAAAAAATGGGGGAGGGGGAGGCCTGC
The DNA here is from genome assembly GCA_023265355.1 of Terriglobus sp. GTDB lineage: Bacteria > Acidobacteriota > Terriglobia > Terriglobales > Acidobacteriaceae > Terriglobus. The sequence continues at coordinate 1,442 of JAHFTZ010000454.1, read as the reverse complement.
CTTTAGGCGACAGGGCCATTCTCCAAAGTTCACTTTCTGGCTGGGATTGATCGCCAGCGACTATGGTTTGGCCGTATTGTTTGTTCGGTTGCCATCGGGGATGCGGTGCTCCGGGTCGATTGTGACTTCAACGATCTTCTTCGTGGTGGGCAGAGGCATGTTGTAGGTAGCCTTCTGCATCCAGGTTTCAGCGGGCAGTTTGATCTTCAGGTCGGTGCCGTCGTCGTACTTGACCTGCACCCATACCGGCAGAACGAGCTGGCCGTTCTGCTCTATGGTGACATGCGCGCCCTTGGATGGGTCGGCCGCGTCGTTGTACTTCACGTCCTTCGCCACCATGTCCATCGTCCAGTTGTTCTCGTACCAGCCGCGCCAGAAATAGCTCAGGTCTTCACCACCTTCGCTCTCGATTGCGCGGAAGAAGTCAGAGGGAGTGGGGTGCTTGAAGGCCCAGTCGGAGATGTACTTGCGGAAGGCGCGATCGAAGACCTCGTGCCCGAGTATCTCTTCGCGGAGCAGATATAGACCTTCTGCCGACTTGAAATAGGTGATGGGATGACGATACTTCTCACGAATGGCATCAGAGCGCATCAGGATGGGCGGAGCTTCGGGATCGGCGATCACTTTGGCAATCTCGTCCGCGGGATAGCCGCCGCCGGGAGCGTACTCGCCATCGCGCTTCGGTCCCCAAACGCCATGGTTAAACTGGTCGGACTCGTAGATATCGATGAAGGTGTTGAAGCCCTCATCCATCCACGCATCGCGACGCTCGTTCGACTGCACAGTCATGGGAAACCATGTATGTCCGATCTCGTGCGCCGTCACGACGAAGAGACTTTTGCCCTTCGAGTTAATTCCGTCGAAGACGAGACCGGGATACTCCATGCCCGAAGAGAAGCCTGCCACGTTGATCCCTGCAGGATACGGGTACACGTACCAGTCCTGCGAGAAGTGCTCTACGGCGTCTTTCAGATACTCGGTGCAGCGTCCCCAGCCTTCGTCACCCGCAGCCTCAGCAGGGTAGAAGCTCTCGGAGAGCGCGGTCTTCCCCCCGGGAAGATTTATCTTTGCGGCATCCCAGATGAACGATGGCGAGGCCGAGAAGACAGCGTCGCGCGTGTGGTCCATGTGGTAGTGCCAGGTCAGCGTGCCATCCTGCTTCGGTCGGCTCGCTGGATCGTGAACTTCATCCTTCGTACGTATGAAGATCGTCTTGTCGCTTGTGGCGGCCTGTTTCAGGCGCTCCTGCTGCGTCTTAGTCAGTACCTCCGCGCCATTCACAAGAGCACCGGTGCCTGCGACCATATAGCTGGCGGGAACGGTCACATAAAAGTCATAGTTGCCAAACTCGGTGTAGAACTCGTTGCCGAGAAAGGGCTGCGTGTCCCATCCGTGGATATCGTCATAGACGGCCATACGCGGATACCACTGTGCGATGTCGT
>JAHFTZ010000453.1 GCA_023265355.1 Terriglobus sp. | reverse complement strand
ACTCTCGGACGGAGCTCACGCCTTCAGAGTACTTGGATTCGTTCGGAAACAGGTGCTCGCGCTTCACCGCTCCCCCGGGAGCGCTGCGTTTGTGCGGGAAGAATGTAGTGGAGATCAGCGGAGAGCCGGATCTCCAGGGATATAACGCAATCCAGCACCCCATCCAGGATCTTCCGGACCATACGCTGCAGTTTTTGTTGTCGAGCCGTTATTGCGAAGTGGACCGCTTCGGAGCGATTGCCAGCGATCTCTTCCAGTGGACGCTTCCGGGATGGAGCAGGGCATCGGCGATCCGCGACTGGGTGCATGACAAGGTCGCGTTCGACTATAAGAAGGCTCGCTCGACCAAGACGGCGATGGACGTCTTTACGGAGCGCGAAGGCGTCTGCCGCGACTTTCAGCATCTCGCGGTCACGCTGAGCCGTGCGATGAATATTCCCGCACGCTATGTGACAGGATATCTAGGCGACATTCGCGTGCCGTATGCAGGCGCGGGAGATTTCAGCGCCTGGTACCAGGTCTGGCTGAGTGGACGCTGGTGGGATATGGATGCGCGGCACAATCATCCCAGAATGGGCCGTCTGCTGATGGCCGCCGGGCGCGACGCGGCCGATGTGGCGATTACGACATCCTTCGGACAGGCGAATCTCACGCACTTTTATGTGGAGTCGAATGAAGTAGACGAGAACGGCGTCGCGGTTCCGCTCCCGGTCAAAATAGGCGAAATGGCGGCTCCGGTCGTGGGTGCCTGATCTGACCGTCGCCTGTTTCAGAGTTTGCCGACAGTACAATAGACAGACATGAACAGGCTTGTACTTGGCAATCTGGTCTATCGCCCCCTCCGCTCCATCATCAGCGCGCTCGCCGTGGCGATTGAAGTCATCATGATTCTGTCCATTGCGGCGATCATGCTCGGCATGTTGAACGGGCAAAAGGCGCGCAACAGTGGCATCGGCATGGACATGATTGCCCGCCCGGGAACGACCAGCAACCTCATCGGCGTCAGTGGAGCTGCGGCGCCTGCGAAGGCCTCGGCGATCTTCGAAAAGATCCCCCACGTTCTCGTGGCTTCGCCTGTCTATATTCAGCTCACGGCGGGAGCGTCGATCGAGAATATCTACGGCATCGATTACACCAGCTTCAATGCGTTGAAGCCCTTTGTCTTTCTGCAGGGTGGCCCGTTCCAGGGGGCTGACGACATCATCATCGACGACTTTACGGCGAACTCCGGCAAGGGCCTGCATGTAGGCGACTCCATGGATGTGATGCACCATACCTTCCGCGTCTGCGGGATCGTGGAGCATGGCAAAGGTGGCCGCAAGTTTGTTCCGATTGACACGATGAACTCGATCGAGCACTCCGAGGGTAGGGCGAGCATGTTCTATCTCAAGACAGAAGACTCGCCCAAGTACCAGGAAGAGATCCGGAGCGCAATCAAGAAGACGGACGGCATGGAGCAGTACGACGTCCAGACGCTGGATGAGTTTCTTTCGGCGCTGACCCCTGAAAAGTTTCCCGGCTTCAACATTGCGCTCAACGTGGTCATTGGCATCGCCATCATCATCGGCTTTATCGTGATCTTCCAGTCGATGTACACGGCGGTCATGGAGCGAACGCGCGAGATCGGTATTTTGAAATCGCTGGGAGCGTCACGGCTTTATATTCTCTCGGTCGTGCTGCGCGAGACGGGAATGCTGGCGGTCTGCGGCATTGCGCTGGGCGTCGGTGTGACCTATCTGCTGCGCTCCATCTTCCACGTCAAATTTCCCACGATGGAGTTCGCCGTTACGCCCGCGTGGGTGCTGCGATCCGTTCTGATTGCATTCCTCGGAGCCCTTCTCGGTGCGCTTTATCCTGCATGGAAAGCTTCACGCAAAGACCCCATCGATGCACTCTCGTACGAGTGAGTCATTTTGTGAGTTGATTAAAATCGAGATGGCCGCGAGGCATCGTTCTTCTTGTCCGCGTGTTTTTCGGTTTGCTGGAGGAAAGATTTGAAGAAGCGCCTTCTGGCTCAGATCACCCTTTTTACGATCGCCGGGGTCTTTCTCTTTCTTCATACACTGCATCTCCGAGCTGATTTTCCCAACCATTCTCCATGGGTGGATTGGGCCAAATATACAGATGAAGGCTGGTACGGAGACGCAGCCATCCGCTACTACCTGCGGGGTGCTTGGCACGTTCCGGGGGACTTCAATCCCGCAGCGGCGCTTCCGGTGTGGCCTCTTCTGGAAGGCATGCTCTTCAGTGTGACGGGGGTCGGTGTGGTTCCGGCCAGGTCGCTTGCGGTCGCCGTGTTTGTGGGCATCGTGTTGGCGGTCTATGTACTGATGCGTCGACGAGGCACGGGAGACGAACCGGCGCTAGTGGCGCAGATCTCTCCGGCGGTGGCCGTGGCCATGCTCTCTGTGAGCCCTTTCCTGTATGCCTTTGGACGCATGGCGATCCTGGAGCCGATGTTGATCCTGTTGAACCTGATGGCCATGTGGTTGGCGTGGACTCCCTTTCCCGAGGGGATGAGGTCGTGGGTAAGGTTGGTTGGCCTGGGTGTTCTGGTGGCGCTGATGATCGGGACGAAGACGACGGCTGTCTGCCTGATGCCTGCGGTGTTGTGGATGCTTTGGTGCGGAGAGGGGCGGGTCTGGCGGCAGTTTGTGGTGGCAACCGTTACCGC
>JAHFTZ010000045.1 GCA_023265355.1 Terriglobus sp. | reverse complement strand
TCCCGGGGGCGCTCGATGAACTTCTCCATGTAAAGATCGCCGTTCCCGAAGGCGTTCAACGCCTCCTGGGAAGCCTGGTTGTAGAGGCCGGGAAGTTCTTCCTTGCTGCGGCAGATACGCATGCCGCGACCGCCGCCTCCTGCTACTGCTTTCAGAATGACCGGGTAGCCGACGCTCTTCGCCCACTCGAGCGCCTCATCCGCACCCGCAATCACGCCATCGGAGCCTGGAAGGATCGGCACCTTCGCTTTCTTCATCGTCTGCCGCGCTGTGGACTTTTCGCCCATCATGCGCGTCACCTCCGGTGGAGGTCCGATGAACTTGATATTGCTGGCCCGGCAGACCTCGGCAAAGTTGGCGTTCTCGCTGAGCAGTCCGTATCCCGGATGAATCGCGTCCACATCCGCGATCTCTGCGGCTGAGATCACTGCAGGCACATTCAGATAGCTGTCTGAGCTGCGCGCCGGTCCAATGCAGATCGCCTCGTCCGCAAACTTCACATGCAGACTATTCCGGTCGGCCTCGGAGTAAACCGCCACCGTCCGAATCCCCAACTCCTTGCAGGCAGAGATCACCCGCAACGCAATCTCACCCCGGTTCGCAATCAAGACCTTCCGAAACATAACCCTCACTTACCAATCAATCCAACAACCAGAAACTGTAAATGCCCATCCTTCCGCAGCTTTTTAATGCGAAAGAAAGCGGTCACACGCAAAGCCATCCTTCACGCAGGGCGCGGCCAGAAGCCTACCGAGCCCGGACCGCGTACAGAGACTGACCATACTCAACGGGCTGGCCATTCTGAGCGACCTGCTTCACAATCTCGCCAGCGACATCGCTCTCAATCTCATTCATCAGCTTCATCGCTTCCACGATGCACAGCACCTGGCCGACTTCCACTTGGTCGCCCACCTTCACAAAAGCGGCCACGCCCGGAGCGGAGGACTCATAAAACGTTCCCACAATCGGCGACTTCACTTCGTGCAGCACCTCTGCAGGCTCTACTACCGGAGTGGCGGAGACTGGAGCCGAAGCCCCCGGTGGAGCCGACGCAGGCGCTGCGAACTGTTGTGGTGCCGAGTGAATGATCTGGGGCTGCAATGCACTGGCAAACTTGATCCGCACCTGTACGTCGTCACGGTGCAAATCGAACTCGGCAATCTCGTTCTCTTTCAGAAACGCCACAAGCTCCCGAAGTTCTTTCAAATCTTTCTCTTCCATAGAAAACCTGCTCCAATTATTAACTGATCATTCTAATTCTGTCCGCAGAAGGACGTGAACTGAAACCCACTACAACTCCATCCAGCTCTTCACGGAAGGCGTCAAAACTTCGCAACCCTTCTCCATGACCAGCACCGTATCTTCGATGCGTATACCGTATTTCCCAGCTACATAAACGCCCGGCTCAATCGTAATCACCATTCCCGGCTCAAGTTTCTGTGCCTGTTTCGCACCCACTCGCGGGGATTCGTGGATCTCAAGACCCACGCCATGCCCTGTCGAGTGACTGAACTCCTTTTCGAAACCGGCAGCACGTAAAAAGCCGCGCGCCGCCTCATCTACCTCCGCGCAACTTACGCCTGACCTGACCGCAGAGACCGCAGCGATCTGCGCCTCCGAAACGGCGTCAAACGCCCTCTTCTGCTCTGCTTCCAGGGGGCTAAACCTTGCGCTGCGATTGAGATAAACCGTCCGTGTCATATCCGAGCAATACCCACCGAGAATAACACCGAAGTCCAGCGTCACCATCTCTCCACGAGCCAACCTCTTCCCCGTGGCCCGCCCGTGCGGAAGACTGCCGCGTACGCCACTCGCCACGATCGTGTCGAAACTCATCGCCTCCGCACCCGCCTTGCGGGCACGGTACTCCAACTCGGCCGCCACCTCGATCTCGGTCATTCCCGCTTCGATGACACCTAGCATCTCGTCGTACACGCGGCACCCAAGCAATGCCGCCCGCCGCATCGCCCCAATCTCTACGTCGTCCTTGACCTCCCGCAGCCGAGACACAATCCCCGGCGCGGGGCGAAAGAACCCGCGGCGCGTCTTCCCCGAGATCGCCGTCTTCATCGCCTCGAGATCGACAACTGAGGTTACAGCCGAAACGAAGCCACAGATCCGTGCTCCCGCCTTCTCCAGCCAGGCACAGGCCTCCTGCGCCACCGGCTTCGTGGCAATGGTGACCGCCAGTCCCTGCACTTCCTCCTTGGCCTGAGCGGTATACCGCCCATCGGTGAAGAGACGCCCACGCCCTCCCACTAGGGCTACGGCCGCGTTCGATCCGGTGAAGCCACTGACCCACCGTACGTCCGCCGGATGCGTGATCACCATCGCTTCCAACCCTTTGGCGCGCATCTCCGCAGCCACCCGCTTTGCTCTGGTCATCTGACGATTCTAAACGTCTTGCGGCCCTAACCACTAGAATCACCCTATGGCCCTCACTCGCCGCCAATTTTTAGCCGGAACCGGAGTTACCCTCGCCGCTGCGGCTTCGCCGGGACTCTATGCCTGGGGTCCCGGGCGTCTCCACCTGACGCTCGTCCGCCATGACGTATACATCCCCGATCTGCCCCCGGCCTTCCACAACTTCACCATTGCTCAGCTCTCCGACTTCCACTTCGGTCCGTTCGATGAAACGAGCCTCGTCGAGCATGCCGTGGAGGTAGTCAACTCTCTGAATCCCAATCTGGTCGCCCTCACCGGCGACTTCATCACCGCCGATCACGACGACAACACCAACAACCTCAAGAACGCGACGGACTGCGCCGCCGTCCTTTCCAAGCTGAATTGCCCGTTGCGCTATGCCAGCTTGGGAAACCACGATACCGCAGATCCGGAGGGCGTTACCTCGGCGCTGGAAGACCAGGGCCTCAGTGTTCTGAGAGATAAATTTATCCCGCTCGATCTTCGCGGGGACCGCATCTGGCTCTCCGGCGTGTCAGATTCTCTCTTTCAGCATCCGAATCTGAACGCGGCCATGCCTCCTACTCAGAAGAACCCCGTCGTCCTTCTGGGACACGAACCCGATTTTGCCGACAAAGTGATCAAATTCTGCGCAACTATGAAACGCCGTTGTGACCTGTTTCTTACCGGGCATACCCACGGCGGCCAGATCAATGTCCCGTTCGTCATGCGGTATGCCCTTCCTGAGCACGGGCAAAAGTATATCCAGGGACCGTTCCAGCTCGGTCCAACCCTTCTCTATGTCAACCGGGGCCTGGGGACGATCCATCTTCCTCTACGTTTCAGGGCTCCCCCGGAGATCACCTTTTTTACGCTCAAGGCTTAAAGTGAGAGGCCCGGATCACTCCGGGCCTCTCAACTTCAAACAAACTCTAAAGCGCCGAACGCACAGGCTTTTTCTGCTTCGGTTCCGGAGCCGTGGGAGTTGCGACCACGCCGCTTTGGCGGTCCATCCAGCTATCCAGAAGACTCTTTTTGAAGCGCCAGCGATTTCCCAGCTTGAAGGCGGGCACGAAACCCTCCGACGCGTAGCGGTAGAGCGTATCTCCGCTAATGCCAAGATAGTCGGCGGCCTGCCGTATATCCATCACTTCACGAACTGCCACCTGCTGTGCCGTAGCCATAAAACTCCAAAACTTTTCGGGGATCACGTCGGCTTCCGGAGAACCTCTCCTCAGCCAGCCTACCGTTTGTACCCTCTTTTCCACAGCGTTTCAAGCACAATCTTTCTCTTAACTCCTCCGCCAATAACGCCTTAGTCTTCCCCGCCATACATGGACGCAATGTCCGCTGCATGCTTCTGCGCCACGATGCGCCGTTTCAGCTTCATGCTCGGGGTCACTTCGCCGGTATCGATCCCCCACTCCACGGGCAACAGGCGAAACTTCTTGATCTTCTCAAAGGGTGCAAGCGTCTCATTCACGCGTTCAATATCGGCCTGATACAAGGACAGTACCGCTGCATCCTTCACCAGAGCCTCGCGCTCCCCCTTGATGCCCTGTGCTTCCAGGGTTGCAAAGTTCGGCGTCATCAGAACGGAGATAAACTTCCGTCCGTCCCCCTGGAGAGCTGCATATCCAATCAGACTGCTGACCTTCAACCTGTTCTCAATCGGCTGGGGAGCAATGAACTTTCCGTTTGTGGTCTTGATTAACTCGCGCTTCCGGTCCGTAATCGTCAGGAAGCCCTCGGCATCGATGTTTCCGACGTCGCCGGTATGAAACCAGCCTTCGGGATTGATGGCCTCCGCAGTAGCCTCAGGCTTCTGCCAGTACCCTTTGAAGACGCTGGGACCACGCACCTCGAGTTCGCCGTCGTCTGCGATCCTGCACTCCAGGTTTGGCATCGTTGGGCCGGTGGTCCCGATCTTGTGTCTGCCGGGAAGATTCACTGAGATCACGGGAGAGGTCTCGGTCAACCCATAGCCCTCACGGATGAGGATGGCTGCATCCGCAAACCAATTTGCAAGATCGAGCCCGAGTGGTGCTCCGCCAGCGATAAACGTCTCGACACGGCCACCGAATGCCGCCTTTACTTTGCTGTAGACCAGCTTGTTCGCCAGCTTCCAAGCCAGAGAGCTGGGGGTCTTTCCCGCCAACAGGGTCTTTTGGTGTTTCCGTCCCACACCAATGGCCCAGGCAAGGATCTTCTTCTTCACCGGACTGGCGGCGCTCTTCTGTTCCACCGAGTGGCGGATCCGCTCATAGAGCCGTGGCACGGCGACAAAGATCGTCGGTTTCACCGCCTGGAAGGCCGGTAGGAGGCGTTCCACCTTCCCGCAGTAGGCCACGGTCACATCCAAGGCGTAAAAGAGATAGTCGATATGCCGGGCCGTTACATGGCTCAACGGGAGGAAAGATACACAGCTATCCTTCGCAGCGAAGAAACCGTATAAGTCTGTCGTCATAGAGAGATTCGACGCAACGTTGCCATGCGTCAGCATGACGCCCTTCGCATCGCCGGTCGTGCCCGAGGTGTAAATGATCGTTGCGAGATCGTCCGGACCTATGCTCTTCAGCAATGTGTCGAAGTCCGCATTCGGAGCAGTCGAAGACACATCGGCAAACATCACCACACCTGCAAGAGGCTCCTTAGCCTCCATCACCACGACAATCTCAACCGACGTATTTTTTTGCGAAACCAATACTTTCTTTGCGAGGTCCACCGTCGAGACGACGCAGATTTTCGCTCCGGAGTCTTTCAGCTGCGCCGCCGTTTGATCTGCGGTCAACGTTGGAAATAATGGAACGCCGACAGCTCCCACGGCCATGGTGGCAAAATCCGTCACGGCCCACTCCCAGCGATTTTCCGCTATCAGGGCGACGCGATCCCCCTTGGCCACACCCTGCGCGCGAAGCCACGCCGCCAGGCCACGCACATACCCCATCATTTCGGAAGAGGCGATGGAATGCCATGCACCACCCGCATCCTGCCTCATGGCAACGGTCGCTTCACCCTTACTGCCAGCGATTAACAGAACATCGTTCAACGTCGTCAACTTCATCGGTCCAGCCATCCTCATCGGCGCACACCCGCGCAACAGAATCCTACATGCGTAACCCCGGCTGTGCACAATCGCGGATCCGAATTCGACACAGAAACTCGTGCTCCATTTCGCTCGGAGCGCACAAACCGGATCTAGAAAAAGAGCGGAGAAAGCAGATCCTCCGCTTTGCCGCAGGATGAGAAAGTAAACGGGTGTCCCGTAGTACCTCGCAAGAGTACGAGGTACGGGACACCCGAATGTTCAGCATGTTTTATGCCTGAGGTTTGGGCGTGAACCGGATGAAACCCTTCACCACGTTCTCCCAGTCCGCCAGCAAAGCCGCAGCCTTGCTGCTCTGCGACACCTCCGCGTGGCGCTCCAGCAGTTTGCGCAGACGCGCCTGTGATGTTGGATCGACCTGTGCATAGGGCTGCGGATCCAGGAACTCCTCGTGGTACTGCTTCCGCTTCAGGAATGATCCATCCGCATCCAGCACCCACGCGATACCGCCCGTCATGCCCGCGCCAAAGTTCATGCCGACGGTGCCAATCACCACCACAACGCCGCCCGTCATGTACTCGCAACCGTGATCGCCGATACCTTCCACGACCGTCCATGCACCGGAGTTACGCACAGCGAAACGCTCGCCCGCGCGCCCCGCAGCAAACATACGTCCTTCGGTAGCACCGTAGAGCGCAACGTTCCCGAGGATCGTGTGCTTCCCACTGTCCTTCGCGGCCAGGCCACGCGCACGCAGCACGAGTTCGCCGCCGCTCAGGCCCTTGCCGACGAAGTCATTTGCCTGTCCATCCAGCACGATCCGCATCCCGTCGACTGCGAAGGCTCCGAAGCTCTGCCCCGCCGTTCCGTGAACGGTTAACTGAACGTCGGGCTTTGCCACCGGCGTCTCCGCCGCTGCGCGCCAGAGTGCAATCTCCCCTGCGATCCGCGCACCGAAAGCACGGTCACGGTTCGCGATCTCGGTCTCACCCTTGAAGGCGACGCCTGCACGGACAGCTTCCATCGCGGGAGCCACGAACTGCTCTTCCAGCGAGGGCCGCGTCTGGGGCCGGTCGTTGCGAACGCCCATCCATCGAACGTCTCCGCTCGTCGGCCTGGCCAGCATGGAGGTTAGATCGATGCCGCCGTCATGGCGCACCTGCTCCAGCAGATCGACACGTCCCACAGCCGCCTCCAAAGAGGGCAGACCATAGCGCGCGAGCAACATCTGGACATCCTGTCCAAGCTGCTCGAAGTAGCGTACGACATGCTCCGGCTTGCCGCGGAACTTCGCCCGTAACTCCGGCTTCTGCGTCGCAATGCCTGTAGGACACGTATTCAAGTGGCACTGGCGAGCCATATCGCATCCCAGCACAACGAGAACGGCCGTGCCGAACGCATACTCGTCCGCTCCCAGAAGCGCAGCGATCAATACATCGCGCGCCGTGGAGAGGCCGCCATCCGTTCGCAGACGAACGCGTCCACGCATGCCGTTTTCAATCAGCACCTGCTGCGCCTCGGCCAGGCCAAGCTCCCACGGATTGCCCGCGTACTTGATGCTGGAGAGCGCAGCAGCTCCGGTTCCGCCCACGTTGCCAGCGATCACGATGTAGTCGGCATACGCCTTGGCTACGCCAGCAGCTACCGTGCCGACGCCGCAGCTTGAAACCAGCTTCACACCGACCGCAGCGCGCGGGTTCACTGTCTTCAGATCGTGGATCAACTGCGCCAGATCTTCGATCGAGTAGATGTCATGATGCGGTGGAGGCGAGATCAGCGGAACGCCCGGTTGCGCATGACGCAAGCGCGCGATCAGACCGCTCACCTTGTGTCCGGGCAGTTGTCCGCCCTCGCCCGGTTTTGCGCCCTGCGCTACTTTGATCTCGATCTCTTCGGCGTGTGCCAGATACTCCGCCGTGACGCCAAAGCGACCGGAGGCCACTTGCTTGATTTTGTTGTTGAGGTGCGTATGCACCGCCGGAGCCTGAACAAGCGGCTCCATCACGGCAACACCGCCGCTCGCGTCCTTGCGCGCTACTTGGACGAACGACCCGGACTCGCCTGGCTCCGGGACGCGTCGATTCGACAGATGTTGACGATAAACATCCGAATCCTCGCCACCCTCGCCCGTGTTCGACTTTCCACCCAGCGTGTTCATCGCCATCGTGATCGTCGAATGTGCCTCAGGACTCAGGGACCCGAGACTCATCGCGCTTGCGACAAAGCGCTTATACATACTCTCCGGCTTTTCCACCTGGTCGAGCGAAAGCTCAGGCCCTGCGGGACGAATCTCCAGAAGCTCGCGCAACACATTGGGATCGTGCTCTTCCGTGTTCTTCGAGTAGATCTGGAACGCGGCCCGCGGATCGGCTGGCGGCGGCACGTTGCGTGCGCTTCCCACCACGCTCTGCAGCGCCTTCACATTCTGTGGCTGCCACATGTGTGGCTCGCTGACATCCGCCCTGCGAAACTTCACCCAACCGTAGTCCGGCAGATCGTCACGCTTCGCGTCAGCCACAGCAGGTGTAAGAGCCGCGCCCCACTGCTGCCGCAACTGCTGCTCCAGCTCTGCAAAGCCAATACCGCCAAGAGGCGCAGGTGTCTTCGGGAAGCAACGATCTACGACCTTCTGACTCAGACCGAGAATGTCGAACTGATACGCACCGCGATAACTGTCCACAACGCTCACGCCCATCTTCGACATGATCTTGGCCAGACCAGCATCGAAGGCGCGCAGCATCTTCTTCTCCGGCGTCTGCGGATTGTCGCCCTCGCCCGCTGTCAGACGCGCCGTCTCCAGCGCCAGCCACGGGCAGACCGCTCCCGCTCCATAACCGATCAGCACGGCAGCATGATGCACGTCGCGCACATCACCTGCTTCCACGACAATGCCCGTCCTTGTCCGCAGACCTGCCTCAACGAGCGCCTGTTGGACCACGCTGAGCGCCATCGCCATGGGGATCGGAAGTCTCTCATTCGTGGCACGCTTGTCGGTCAGAAGAAGGATCTCCGTTCCACCCTCTACCATCTTGACCGCATTTGCGCAGAGGTCTTCGATGCCTTCTTCCAGAGTGGAAGTCGCGAGGAAGAAGCAGTTCAACTCGTTCATCCGCAGTTCCGCATGGGGATACTTACCCTGGCGCAGTGCCTGCATCTTTCCGAGCGAGATGAACGGCGAAGCCAGGGCCATGCCCAGCAGCGGCGCATTCTTCTCCAGCATGTGCGACCACGGTCCCAGGCGCGTATGCAGCGAAACCACGACCGCCTCGCGCAGAGGGTAGATCGCCGGATTTGTTACCTGCGCGAACCTCTGCCGAAAGTACGCATAAACCGGCCTCGGCGCCTTCGCGAGATAGGCCAGAGGCGTATCGTCACCCATCGACCAGACGGCGTCCTTGCCATCAACAGCCATGGGCTGCAGCACCATGCGCACATCTTCCTTCGTATAGCCGAAGTTGCGCTGGGCCTGCTGGACCTCTTCCACCGCGGTCGGAATCAGTTCGACCCAATCGGCGGAGACCGTCTGATCATCGGCCATCGCGGCATAGATCGGGTCCGAATCGAAGAGGTCCAGAAGCGCCTCGTTCTCATAGAGCGTCTTTTTTTCGAGATCAAGCACAAGCATCTCGCCCGGTCCCAGGCGACCCGTATGAACGACCTCGTTCGGATCGAGATCTACAAGACCTGCCTCCGATCCAGCGACGACGAGACCGTCGCTCGTCACGGCAAATCGACAGGGCCGCAGACCGTTGCGATCCAGCGCTGCGCCGACGTACCGTCCGTCGGTGAAGCCGAGCGCTGCAGGTCCGTCCCAGGGCTCAGTGATGTCCATGTGGTATTTCAGGAACGGAGAATCGCGTTCGACGATGGCAGCGGGTAAGAGAATCCGAATAGCCTCGGCAACCGTGCGCCCATTGCGGGTCATGAGTTCGATCGTCTCGTCGAGGCTCGTAGAATCCGTTCCGCCTTGCGTCAGGATCGGCATGCACTCCTGAGGCATCGTGGAGTAGCGCGCTTCCATGCGCGCACGATTTCCCCATACGGTGTTGATCTCTCCGTTGTGCGCCAGCAGGCGTCCCGGCTGCGCGCGATGCCAGGTCGGCGTCGTGTTCGTCGCATATCTCTGATGAAAGAGAGCAAACGAAGTGATATAGCTCTCATCCTGAAGATCAGGGAAGAACTCAGGCAACAGGCGTCCCGCGCACATCGCCTTGTAGACAATCGTCCGCACAGAGAGCGAGCAGATATACCCTTCGACCTCGCCAGCCTCGCGGCGACGCTCGAACTCTTTGCGCGCAAGATAAAGGCGTCGCTCAACAGCGTCGGCCTCTTCGCCGCTTGCGTCCGTCACGAGAAGTTGCCGAATCTTCGGCATCGTCTCCAGCGCAATCTCGCCGAGCACCTCGGGGCGCACGGGCACGTCACGCCAGCCAAGAATCTCAAAGCCCTGGTTCTTGACACACGCATCCAGAACGTCGCAGGTCTTCTC
>JAHFTZ010000452.1 GCA_023265355.1 Terriglobus sp. | reverse complement strand
TACTGAAGAAGTTGGAAGGGGTCTGACGGCTTGGTCACCACACACAGCATCAGGGTTCTGGGGAGAGACCTCCAGGTAAAGAGCGTTTCGACCCCCGAGCATGTGGCGCAGGTCGAGGCTCTCGTTAACGATAAACTGGCAGAAGCAGGCGCCGCGGTAAGCGGTGGCGACAGCCAGGTGGTAGTGATCCTGGCCATGATGAACCTTGCCGAGGCATTCCTGGCGGCTCAGAAGGAATTGGCAGAAGAACAGCGCATCTGCAGCAAGCGGATCGCGGGACTCATAGAACGGCTGGACAGGCAGCACGCATAGAAGTTTCAGGTCTCTTGCGGGAGATTCAACATATACAAGTCGGGTTGTACGGTTGCAAAGCTTTGCCAGAAAATGCGTGAGAGATGTTCCCCACTTGCGCTTGCTGATAGTAGCCTAGAGACGTTTAGCAGCATGTCCTGAGGTTAATGGCTGCATTACATAGAGTTCAATGGCGCTTCATTTGAACGCGGCCCTTTCTATCATAACTGTCAACGCACCACCCGCTACACCCACCCGCATTCTCTCTCCAGAGTACCTGTCTCTTCGGGCGGCTTTCCGTCCACCTTTCTGATCGTTGCAGTACGGAAAATAGAAACGTATGCCCAAACGTACCCTCAGAGCGGCGACTCTCGCCCGGCGGCGCGGATTGACGCCGGAGCAGGTGGCCAGCCAAAGCCTCGTGTTGCAAGAGCTCTTCATGTCTCTTCCCGAGTTCCGGCAGGCTGCTGTGATAGCGCTCTACGCGCCGATCCACCACGAGGTCGAGACTGAAGCCGTGGCGCAGGCCGCGCTCCTCGCGGGGAAGACGCTTTTATACCCGGCGGTGCACGGGCATGATCTGACCTTTCGCCGGGTGGGTGCGCTGAGTCAGCTTACACCGGGGAGATACGGGATACCGGAGCCCGCGGGTGAACCGTGCGATCCGGCGCGGGCCGACCTGATCGTGGTCCCGGGGGTTGCGTTCGATCTACGGGGGCGGCGCATCGGTTATGGCAAAGGTTACTACGACCGGGCGCTGCACCGGTTGGAAGGAAGCGGCAGGTTGGTGGCTTTTTGTTATGAATTTCAGCTTGTTGATGAGATAGTCGGTGAACCGCACGATGTGACGATGGATCTCATTGTCACCGATGTGCGTGTGGTTCGCGTTAATAACCATATATGTGAGGGGGAACAACAGTGAGTATCGACATTACTATTACCATAATTCTCGTTCTCGTCGCAGCCGGCATCGGCTACGTCGTGGGCAACGTGTTGCGCAAACGGCTCTCCGAGTCTCTGGTGGGCAATGCGGAAACGCTCGCCGCCAAGATGATCGAGGATGCCAAGCGCCAGACCGAAGTTATGGCGATGGAGGCTGCGGTCCAGGCGAAGGACGCGGTTTACCAAGCCAAGGAAGAACTGGAAAAGCAGTTCGAGCAGGAGTCCCGCGAGAAGCGTCGCGACCTGCAGGCCCTGGAAAAGAGGCTGCAGCAGAAAGAGGAAAATCTCGACAAGAAGACCGATATTTTCGATCAGCGCGACGCCGACTTCCTGAAAAGGGAGCAGGCTCTTGCGGTGCGCGAGCAATCCCTGGTCAACAAGGAACAGGCGCTGGCGCAAAAGGAAGAGAAACTGGACGCCATGGTCGGCGAGCAGAAGGCGAAGCTGGAGCAGATAGCCGGTATGACCTCCGCCGAGGCGAAGAAGTTCCTAATGGATTCCATGGAGGACGAAGCTAAGCTCGACGTCGCCAAGCTGATCAAGACCATGGAGGAAGAAGCCAGGGAGACCGCGGACAAGAAGGCGAAGGAAGTTCTCGCCCTTGCCATGCAGCGCTACGCAGGCGAGTACGTCGCCGAGCGGAGCGTCTCTGTGGTGACCCTCCCCTCCGACGAGATGAAGGGGCGTATCATCGGGCGCGAAGGACGCAACATCCGAGCCCTCGAGGCAGCCACCGGCATCGACCTCATCATCGACGACACCCCCGAGGCGGTCATCCTCTCCGGTTTCAACCCGGTGCGCAGGGAAGTTGCCAAGCTGGCGCTGCAAAAACTCATCGCCGACGGCAGGATCCATCCCGGCCGCATCGAGGAGGTGGTCGCCAAATCGCAGGAAGAGATCGAGCAGGCGATGAAGGAAGCCGGCGAGCAGGCGGCGTTCGATCTGGGCGTGCACGGCATCCATCCCGAGATCCTCAAACTGATCGGCCGACTCAAATACCGCACCTCCTACAGCCAGAACGTGTACCAGCACTCCCTTGAGGTCGCCTTCCTTTGCGGCATCATGGCTGCCGAACTGGGCATCAACGTGAAGCAGGCCAAGAGGGCCGGCCTTCTCCACGACCTCGGCAAGGCGGTTGACCACGAGATCGAGGGTTCCCACGCCGTCATCGGCGCGGACATCGCCAAGAAGTACGGCGAGTCCCCGAAAATCGTGCACGCCATCATGGCCCACCACGAGGACGAGAAGCCGGCAACGGTTCTCGCCATCCTTGTGCAGGCAGCCGACGCCCTTTCCGGCGCACGCCCTGGCGCGCGTCGCGAGATGATGGAGACCTATGTGAAGCGCCTGGACGATCTGGAAAGGATCGCCACCTCATTCGACGGCGTCCTCAACTCCTTCGCCATCCAGGCCGGCCGCGAGATCCGCGTCATGGTTTCCAGCGAG
>JAHFTZ010000044.1 GCA_023265355.1 Terriglobus sp. | reverse complement strand
AGCTTCTGCGCCAGCGTCGTCTTCGGCGTTACCTGAGGTACCGCCTGCGCACGCACTCCCACCCACGAGCCCGCCGCAACACACAGCACCGCTCCACAAACCTAAAGCCTGAAATGATTCAAATCGTTCAGAAACACGTTCCCTTCGAGAGCAAAGCGGTGCCAAAAAATCGGATTCAGCGCGAAAACCACACCATCCGCACCACCAGAGCAGCATACACAGCCGCCGCCCCCATCAGAGCATTGTACTCACGGTGTTTGACGTAGAGTGCTTTGGAGAAGCTTCCACTCCCGCGCCCCACCTTCGCCGGAGTAATGCGGGGCACAAGTCTCGGCACCGACCGCGCGTACCCGTCGAACTCCGGAAAATGCCCGCGCAGAAACTGCTCCTCGCTCCGGATCGTCGGCAGGTAAATCGCTAAAAACAAAGCCCCCAGCGCCACCGCGATCTGCCATCGCGTACTCGCCCCGGCAAATCCGAAGGCGATCAGAATCGACCCCAGGTACAGAGGGTTGCGCACATACGCATATGGGCCCGTCATGGCCAGTTCGGCGTTCTTCTTCACGTAGCCTGACGCGTATCCGCGCAGCCAGAGCCCCGGCACCACCAGGAAAAAGCTCCACACCATCGACACAGGCGTAGGCCGGGCCAGCCATAGAAACACCGCCGCAAAGACAAACCCCAGCGGAACCCGGACCCTCCGCGCAATCTTCTGCCAACTCATCCCTGCTCACGCCCTTCCAGTAACTGCAATGCCGCGCGGCTTACATCCGCCACGGAGATCCGCAGCAGCCCGGCTTCGGCCTCTTTATATCTTCCATGATCCGTGACGCTCGCGCCGTCCCGCAGGACCACAAACCGGGGATGCAAGCCCGTACTCCGCCCCGGATAAGGCCCATTCCGTGCCGGATCCGTTGGCCCAAAGACGCCCACCAACGGCACTCCCAAAGCATCCGCAAGGTGTAAAGGCCCTGTATCTCCACCGAGAAAAAGAACAGCCCGCCGCATCATCGCGATCAACTGCGGCAGAGTACACTCTACCGCCTCGGCCCTGCCCTCACTCGCCGTCACGACAGCCGCTGCCAGGAGATCTCCGCCCGGGACGGCGTTCACGAGCACACGATACCCGCGCTCCACCAGATCGCCCGCTACAGCACCATACCGCTCCGCAGGCCACTGCTTCGCACCCCAACCGGCACCGGGTGCGATCACCACGATCTTCCGTGCATCTGCGGCCAGCAAAATCCGGCACCATCGCTCCGCTGCTGCATCCACCGGCAGGGAAACCTCCCCGGCACAAACCGCAGGAACAAGAGCGCGAACGATCTCCACCGCCTGGTCGATCACATGCGCGCTCACTGTCTTCACGCGCGAGGTATAAAACCACCGCGACTGCTTCTCGCGAGGATCCTCACTTCCGATCACCACGGAAGCACCGCTCATCCGCGCGATCACCGCAGAACGGATCGAACCCTGCAGATCTACAGCCACGTCGTACTTGCAGGCCCGCAACTCCGCGCGGAGTCGCAAGACATCCTTCACCGTCGCCGGGGCGAGAGGGCTCTTCGCCCAGGCCTTCGTGGGAGCCAGATGGACACGATCCACCAGCGGCATCGCGCCGCTCGCATCCTGCAAGAGCGCAGACCATCGCGGCTCAATGACCCAACCGATCTCAGCATCCGGCATCCGCGCGCGCAGGCCAGCCACGGCGGGCATCGCATGCAGCACGTCGCCCATCGCTCCCACGCGCACGATCAGGATGCGTTTACCCATGCAGATCTTTCACAATCAACTGCTCCATCTGCTCCAGCACCAGCGCGGGCGAATCGAACTCCACGCGAAGCTCCGCCACAGTCACCGGCCCCACTTCGCGCAACCGAGTCAGCATCGCATCGTTCAACTTCACAAAGTCCTTCGCCGTCGTGATCCAGCCATCCGCGCCCGCTGCCCTCGCCCGCCGCAGCAGTGCCGTCACATCCTCGTCTTTATAGATGTGATGATCGCGGAAGGCCATACTTCCACTCGCCGCGGGAAGCATGGCAAAGAAATCCTTGGGCCGCGCCAGACCGCAGAACGCGAACGGCTTCTTCGACTCCGTCTTCAGGCACAAGATCCGCCGCGCTACCCACACAAACTTTTGCTTCCCACAAAGTCGCTCCACCACAGGCCGCAGCTCATCTGCCTCGTCCCCACGCAGCAACACCGCGCCCGCACGCGCCAGGTTCTCCAAAGGCTCACGAAGATTCCCTGCAGGCAGCAGATGATCGCCAAGATCCTCGCGCGTCAGCAAAACCACATCCACACTCCGCCGCAGACGCCTGTGCTGAAATCCATCATCGAGCAGGTGCAGATGATGCCTACCCCGTCCACCGCTTCGCTCCGCGAGTTCACCTGCCGTCAGGCGGTCCGCACCCACGAAGACCGGCACTTTAGGCAAGGCCCGCGCCAGCATCAACGCCTCATCGCCAAACCGCGAAGCCGGCCCGGCCGCATCCACACGCTCCACCACCTTCGAGCGCCGCCCATAGCCGCGCGTCAACACATCCACCGTGTATCCGCTCGCCAGGAGCAGCTCCGCCAGCGCGGCCACCACGGGCGTCTTACCCGCTCCACCGGCAGACAGACTGCCTACACTCACCACCGCGCGCTTCACACTTACGACGCGATACGGCTCATGATCGAACGCATAGTTCCTGCTCTTGACCACCGCGCGATACACCCACGTCAGCGGCCACAATAACGGTCTCCTCAACCCTTCACCCCCGCTCTCAAAATCGGCAACAGACGCTCCATCACCCTCTTCGTCGCTCCGGCCTGCGATTCGAAAAACTCTCTTCCACGCAGACCTACACCCTCATCCTCTCGCCGTAATAGACGATTCATTTCCCCACAGAGTTCACCAGCAGAGACGATCCGCACCGCATCCTCTTCGCGCATGGCATCCACCATGCCGCGAAAGTTCGCATAGTGCTCGCCCATCATCACCGGAACACCCCATTGCGCGGCCTCCAGGGGATTGTGTCCACCCATCGGCACCAGACTGCCACCCACAAACGCCGCATCGCCGAGCGCGTACATCGCGGCCAGTTCGCCAATGGAATCCAGCAGCAACACATTTCCCGCAACCAGCGCGGTATTCTCTACCCGCCACGCACTCAGCCGGAGACACCGCAACCCACGACTCTCCACCAGCTTTGCCACAGCATCGAACCTCTGCGGATGCCTTGGAGCCAGCACCATCACAGCATCCTGCCCGCACCAGCAATCGAGCAACAGACTCTCCTCGCCCTCCAGCGTGCTCCCGCACACCAGCACGCGCGTCTCCTGCGTCGGCAACGCGGCCCGGAGCATTTTCACCAGTGCGCTCTCTTCCTCAACCCGCACGTCATACTTCAGATTCCCCGTGGTCTCCACCCACTGCGAACCGATCATCCGCCATCGCCACGCATCTTCCTGGCTCTGCGTCAGGATCAGCCGTACCTTCGCCAGCAGCGGCTTCCAAAGCCGGCTCAGCTTCATGTAGCGCGGAAAGCTGCGGTCGGACACCCGCCCGTTCACCACCACCACAGACACACCGGCCCGGTCGCACTCCACCAGCACACGAGGCCACAACTCGCTCTCCATCAGCACCAGAGCGCAGGGCCTCAGCGCACGCAGATAAGCCCGCACCGCAAAGGCAAAATCCAGCGGAAAATAAAAGACCCGCTCCGCGCCGTACTTCTCCCGCGCCAGCTTCTGCCCGGCCGCCGTGGTCGTCGAAAGCGCCACGCGCAGCCCGGACTCCTCGATCGCAGCGATCAACCGCCCTGCCGCCAGCACCTCGCCCACGCTCACCGCATGCAGCCACACCACGTTAGACTGCACGCGCAGCCGTGCAGGTACGAGCCCAAGTCGTTCCCCTAATCCCTCGCGATATCGCCCGCTCGTCAGCATCCGCAGAGCCCACCACGGCGCACTCACAACCAGCGCCAGCGTGAGACCCAAGCTATAAAGCCACATCATTCTGTACACAAACTCCCGCGCTCACGCGTCCAATCTTTTGCCGACTGCAACAGGGAAGATGATAATCGCCACAACCATGAATCTCCGCCGCCTCGCCTCCCTCGCCGTCCTTCTTGCCTGTGCCGTCACCGGGAACGCGGCAAAAAAAGAGGCACCTCCCCTCGCCGACATCACCACCTACCCAATGCAGGAGAAGCACGAGAAGGAACTCGTCACTATCGCCGCCGACCCCTACGACACACGCGCACGCGCCAACTTCTTCCGCATCGACTACGTCGGACACAGCATCCTTCCCATCCGGATCATCATCCACAACGACTCCGACCATGCGCTCGATCTCTCCGCAGTACGCATCCAGCTTGAACCGAAGCACGGAGGGAAACTGCCTGCCGCCCTGCCCGGTGAGATTCACCGCCGCGTATTTCACGTCAAAAACCCGGCACAGCAGAAAAGGCTACCCTTCCCGACACCCAGCTTCTCCACACCCGTCGACAAGAAGATCCTGCAGGACGACACAGACTTCAGCTTCCGCGCCTCCACCATCGCGCCGCACACCACGGCCTCCGGCTTCCTCTTCTACGACATCGCCGACCTGGACGACGACTACCCCCTCCGGGGCGCGGATCTCTACTTCAAGATGATTAAGACTAGTGACGGTAAGGGCAGCACCGAACTCTTCCCCTTCACTCTTCCCTTCGACAAGTACCTCGCCACCAAATCCTCCGCTCCACCCTCCGGAGCGCACGTCGTCAAAAACGACAAATAAACAGCAGATCCCTCCGCTTCGCTACGGGATGACAAAGTAAAGAAACCGGGTGCCCCATGTCCCGCCTTTGGGACATGGGTATGCGCAGAGCGCCCCCATCGATGCAAAGCTCGCCCCTCCCATCCGCGAGACAATAACCTTCGTGCCTAACAAAACGCTGATCCGCGAGGCCACCCCAGCCGACGCCCCAGAGATCGTCTCCCTCGTCCGCGAACTCGCCGCCTACGAGCGCGAGCCCGCCGCTGCCATCCTCACCGAAGAAGACATCCTTCGCGACGGCTTCGGCCCGACGCCATACTTCCACTGCCTCATCGCCGAACAGGAGGGAGAGGTTGCCGCCTTCGCGCTCTACTTCTTCCAGTACTCCACCTGGGAGGGCCGCCCCGCACTCTACCTCGAAGACCTCTTCGTGCGCGAACGCTTCCGCAAGCTCGGCATCGGCAAAGCGCTCTTTCAGCGCCTCGCCCGGATCGCCCTCGACCGCCACTGCACACGCTTCCAATGGGAGTGCCTCGACTGGAACAAGCCCGGGCTGGACTTCTACGAGGCCAATGGAGCGAAAGTGCTGCGCGAATGGCTGAATCTGCGCATCACCGGAGAAGCTCTTAAGGCCCTGGCTGCACCAAACAGATAGGCCATCTCCGATTCCTGCGAACCCGGGGACCACAGGTCGGGCGTACCTAAAGAAGAACCCGGCACCGAAGCTTGCCCCTGAAACGAATACCTGATGTCATACTCGTTCCAAGGGCAAGCATCTCGACCCGAGGTTCGGAGTTCCTGTGAAAAGCGTCTCGACAGCTCCACAGAGTTCGCAAACGGCCCTCTCCTTCCTCCTCTTCGCTCCCGTGGCACTTGTGCTCTTCATGCAACCCCGAAGTCTGTCTGTGCCTGGCGCAGCGGCGTGGATGGCCGCTCTTTGCTGCGTCGTACTCCTTGCACGCTTCGCCTACATGCTGCGAAAAAGGCGCCGGCATGCGGCTACCAGCAACCTGCTCCTTGGCCTGCTTCTCTTCTTTGCGGCAGATCGCCTCGCCGGAGCCGCCCTTCGCTTGCCCCAGCTTTCCTGGTTGAACCCGTACCTGCACTGGATTCAGGCGACAGCGTCCATTGCCGTCGCTCTCTGCGCCGTGGCGGCCTTCCCGCGCATCCAGATCGCCCTGGCCCAGGCCGCGAGCGCACGCAAGGAGCATGCGGACTTCGTTGCCGCAGCCGAAAGCAGCCTGGACGACTTCTACATCTTCGACGGTGTCCGCAATGCTTCTGGCGAGATCGTCGACTTTCGCTTCCGCTACCTCAACGCCAACGCGGAGAAGCGCCTGAAGGTACGACGGGAAGAGCTCTACGGGAAGATTCTCACCGAAGTACGCCCCTTCATGCTCACCTCCGGCCTCATCCATCGCTACCTGGAGATCGTCCGCAGCGGCATTCCTTTCATTGGCGAAGTCTTTATTGACGACGACAGGATCAAGGCGACCTGGATCAACGTTCAGGCCATTAAACTAGGGGATGGCATCGCGGTGACCAGTCGCGATGTCACGGCACGCAAACAGCTGGACGACCAGGTCAGATATCTAGCCCATCACGACCAGCTCACTGGCCTCCCCAACCGTACCCTCATGCAGGACCGCCTGGACCAGGCCATTCTGCGTGCCAACCGGAGCAAAGGAAAAGTCGCCGTCTTTGTCCTCGATATTGACCGCTTCAAACAGGTCAACGACTCTCTCGGACACTCCTGCGGCGACGCTCTCCTCGTCTCCGTAGGGAAAAAGCTCCTCTCCTGCGTACGTAAAACGGATACGGTCGCGCGGATGGGCGGCGATGAGTTCCTGATTGTCATGCCCGAAATCAAAAGTGTGGAAGACGCCATGCAATGCGGCCTGCAGATCGTAGAAAGAGCCGCCACACCCTCGCTCCTAGGCGACCATGAGATCAAGATCACCATCAGCGCTGGCCTCAGCCTCTACCCAGACCACGGCTCCAACGCCGGAGAGCTGCTCAAAAACTCAGATACTGCCATGTATCTGGTGAAGACCAGAGGCCGCAACAGCGTCGAGATGTATACAAAAATTGACCCTTGAAATATCCGGGTACCCCATGCATGCGCAGCTTCATCGTGCAGGTATGGGTATGCGCGCAAAGCGCGAACCGCTTCCTTCACCGGACAATCTGTGTGTAACGAGCGTCCCTCCCACACATCGCAAACAACGCGATGTACGGGGCGCCAGATTTCTATTCCGCAGCAGAACCTCAGTTCTCTGTCGGCATCTCAACATGATCCACGACCAGCGCCTCCACCGGCCCCTTCGCAGGTACCAGCTTCAGGCCCAACTGCTCCTGCATCGCCGTAAAGATCGAAGGTCCACTCTCCGCATCTGTCTCCAGAAGCGCCTCTGGCGTCCACCTCAGATTAAGTTCATACCCGGCGTCGGCGAGGCCGGTTTTGTCGATCACGTTCCTTTTCACCACTTCCCTCAAAGCACGAGCAAGAATCGACATCGGCACGCCATGCCCCTTCAACTCCCGGTCGCTTCGGTCCAGACCCCGACCGTCTGCGGGCGTCGATGCCCTCGCCTTCAGGCCGCCGCGGCTTACTTCCAGATCGTAGACCGGGAGATTTCTCGTCTCCTTATGCGCCTTCAAAGCAAACCGCTCTTCCAGAAACCTCCTCACCATCTCCCGTCTGGTGTCGTCGCTCATCTTCTTCAGGCTGCCAGGATCTACATCCAGGACCTTTGCCTCCACATCGAAGCGCGCGGAACGCACTGCTCCCGTAACCCCGGAGATCATCTCCGGATTCAGGTCGTACGCCTCCGCCAGCAACGTCATGACGGAGATATTTTTCGCCGAAAACTTCGCTTCGCTAAGATCGAACCCCCACGGCCCGATTCCCGCCGGATTGACTTTGATCGAAACCACATCGTATGCAGGCGGAGTATGATCGGCGGCCACAGCCGAAGTCGTCGCCTGCGCCGGGACCACACCGCTCCCCAACCCGATTACCAATCCGCACAGCAGCGTTCGCAGAATCATTGGTAAATCCTTCCTCTCAACCAACACGAGAACCTCAGTTCTCTGTCGGCATCTCAACATGATCCACGACCAGCATCTCCACCGGCCCCTTCGCAGGTACCAACTTCAACCCTAGTTGCTC
Source organism: Terriglobus sp. (assembly GCA_023265355.1). Classification (GTDB taxonomy): domain Bacteria; phylum Acidobacteriota; class Terriglobia; order Terriglobales; family Acidobacteriaceae; genus Terriglobus. Next base: position 2,039 of record JAHFTZ010000044.1, on the reverse strand, counting down.
CTGCAGGGCGGTAAAGATACCTGGCGCAGCATCTGGCGAAGCATCCGGACTATCCTCAGGCGTCCACTTCAACACCAGATCGTACTTCTCCGCCAGTCCCGTCTTGTCGATCACCGTCCGGTGCACCTGGTACGACAGCGTCTCTTCAAATGATTTCATCGACACGCCATGCATCGCCAACTCGGTCCCGTGGCCACGGCTGTTCACGCTCGTTCCGCTATTCCTCCCGGGAGCATCGGCTGTCTGCTGAAACTTTGGCCCATTCGCCGCCAGCACCAGCTCAAAAACCGGAAGGATCTTCGTCTCCGTATGCGCCTGTAGATGAAAGCGCTCCACCAACGTGGGCAAAAGCATCTCGCGGCGTTCTTTCCGGCTCAGCTTCTTCAACGACTCCATATCCGGTTCCACAACCTTCGCCGCGATATCGAACCTCTGCGACTCAATCGCCGCCGGAACTCCGGAGATGAGCGTCTCGCGAATGTCATAGGCCGATTCCAGAAGGGTTTTCATAGAAACGTTCGTCGCGTTGTAATAACCGGTGGCGGAGCTGACGTGAACGGATCCGCTGCCTGTCTTATTCAGCTTGACCGACACCGCGTCATAGGAAGGCCCTGCCATTGGTGCAGCCAGAGTCTGAGCCTTCGCCAGGGCGGCCAAGACCACTAAACCAAGAAAGACCCCGCGAACTAAGACCTTGCGCACAAGCATCGAAACCCCTCGCGAATCATGATCCAAAACGGCTGGGAGCTGTTTTGACGTCCGGGACGACAGAACCGTACCTAAGAAAATCCGTGCACACAACAGATTCCCAAGCCCACGATATCCTGCAAAGAACATGTCGATCGTCATCCAGACCCAGAAACTCCGCCCCGAGGCCCAGCTCCCTAAATACGCCCACACCGGCCCCTGGGGCGATCTAGCCGCCGATCTCTACTCCGCCGAAGCCGCCGTCATCTCCCCCGGCAGCACCACGCTTGTCCCCACCGGCATCGCCATGGCCTTTCCCGCGGACTACGGCGCGCTCGTCGAAGACCGCAGCGGCCTCGCGGTGAAAGGAATCACCACCCTCGCAGGCGTCATCGACCCCGGATATCGCGGCGAGATCAAGGTCGTCCTCACCAATGTCAGCAGCGCCCCTATCACCCTGGCCGCCGGGGATCGTATCGCCCAGCTCCGCATCGTACAGCGCCTCCAGGCCGACTTTGTCGAGGTGGAAAACCTGGACGAAACCACCCGTGGAAGCGGCGGATTCGGCAGCACTGGCGCATAAACAGGCCATTCGGCCTAGGCACGCTACAATTTAGATAGCGCGCTATGGCCAATCAGCAGGTTCAGCAACAGAATCCCGACGTCCCGCAGCCGGTTGAGATTACGCCGGCCCTCCTGAAGCTGCACAACATTACGGACGACGAGTACGCGAAGATCCACGCGACGCTCGGTCGCACGCCGTCGCTCACCGAGCTCGGCATCTACTCCGTCATGTGGAGCGAACACTGCTCCTACAAGTCCAGCAAGGTTCACCTCAAGCGCCTGCCCACGAAGAGCGATCTCGTGGTCCAGGGCCCCGGCGAAAACGCGGGCATCATCGACGTCGGCGAAGGCTGGGCTTGCGCCTTCAAGATCGAGTCGCACAACCACCCGAGCTACATCGAGCCCTACCAGGGCGCGGCCACAGGCGTCGGCGGCATCCTCCGCGACATCTTCACCATGGGCGCACGTCCGCTGGCCGTGATGGACTCCCTCCGCTTCGGCCCGCTCGACGCGAAAGACGCAACAGAAGCGGCGAAGAACCGCCAGATCATGGAAGGCGTCGTCCACGGCGTCGCCGGATACGGCAACTGCTTTGGCGTTCCCAACCTCGGCGGCGAGACCCGCTTTGAGGAGTGCTACTCCGGCAATCCCCTTCTGAACGCCTTCGCCCTCGGCCTCGTGCGCCGCGATGAGATCTTCTACGCCAAGGCCGCCGGCGTCGGCAACCCGGTCATCTACGTCGGCGCCAAGACGGGCCGCGACGGCATTCACGGAGCCACGATGGCCTC
>JAHFTZ010000043.1:8883-10000 GCA_023265355.1 Terriglobus sp. | reverse complement strand
AGCGAATTCTTTATCGACGCACGCAGACCCACCTCCGCGTCAAAGTCGCGATACCCCTTCCCATACGCATCCGCAATCATCGAAGCCGTATGGTTCCCCAGCATCACCGGACGTTCGCCCGCAACGCCGGGAAACGTAGGCAGCCATCCACTCTGCTCATACATCCGCAGATACGAACGAATCTCGTCCTGCTCCACCTTCGGCTCCAGCAGCAGTTGCAGCGGATGCAGACTGCGATACGTGTCCCACATGCCATCGTCCACGTAGAACGGGTGCCCCTCCGCCTCATGCGCGCGATGGTCGTAGCCGCTGTAGTAGCGCCCGCCCTCCGTGATGTTCGTCATGCGCAGCAAACTGCGGTAGAGCGACGTATAGAAGATGCGCCTCTGCTCCGTCGTCCCACCCTCAATCCTGATCTTGCCCAACGCGGCATTCCACGTAGCGCGGCTCGCTGCCCTCACCTGCTCAAAGCTCTTCCCCGTAAGCTCCTCGCGCAGATTCGCCTCCGCCTGCTCCGTGCTCAGGTAAGAGAGGCCCACGCCAATCTCCACCGGCAGCTTCGACGCGCCCGCAAGCGTCACTTCGCAGATCTGCCCCGCCCCCTTCGCCTTCCCAACATTCGCATCCACGCACTGCAACGAACCCACCGGCTCACTGAAATGAAAGACCGCCAACGCATCGCCGCCAGCCTTCGCCGTCTCCACCAGTTCGGAGTCGCCCGAAGCACGCAGAGTAGCCCCGGCACCGATCGTAAAACTCACCTTGCGCACACCGCTCGCTGGAAATCCGAGACGCAGCATCAGGCTCGTCCTCGCCGTCGTCGCCTCCACACGCGTTCCCTCAACGTCCGAGATCAACGAGTAGTAATCCGGCGCAACCACCTCACGATCATGATCCCGGCTCGCAACCGGTCCGAGCGCCGTGCGCCGCGTCTGGGCCGAGACTGGAAGCACCACCGCCGCTCCAACATTCAACCCATAGAAGTCATCCGCAACATACCAGTCCATCATCCCCGGATCGGTTGCTGGCGTCACGCGCGCCATGCCATGCGGAAGCTGTGTGAGCGCAGGCGTACTGTTCAGCAACTTCCCAATACCGCCAATCGTGGGATCGACGG
>JAHFTZ010000043.1:0-8873 GCA_023265355.1 Terriglobus sp. | reverse complement strand
TTTTCGAACCACCCTGCGCCTGCACAAAGGCCGCGCTCAAACACAGCGCGGCCACTCCAAGACTCCGTCCCATCATCGTCTTCCTCATTTATCCGTGAAGTCCCAAGTGCTGCCCCATCGTCTCCAGCGAACGCCCCTTCGTCTCCGGATACACAAACAGCACCACGAAGAACTGCAGCACCACCATACCCGCAAAGAAAAAGAACGGGATCGACTTCGAGTACGCCGCCATCACCGGAAACACATTCGCAATAATCGCATTCGCAATCCAGTGCGAACTCGATCCCAGGCTCTGCCCCTTCGATCGCACATTCGTCGGAAACAGCTCTGACAGATACACCCAGATCACCGCGCCCTGCGACGCCGCAAAGAAGACGATGTAACCCACCAGCAGCGGCAGCAGCAGCTTCTGGTGCGAGTTCGTATGAAACACATACCCCACACCCAGCAGGCACAGAGCCGTCCCCACAGCGCCCGCGAGCAACAACGTCTTACGCCCCACCTTATCAATAATCGAGATGCCGAGGAACGTTCCCAGCAGGTTCCCAAACCCAATCGCCACCGCCTGGAAGTTCGAAGAGATGTGGTTGAAGCCCGCACTCGCGAAGATATCGTTCACGTAATACAGAATCGCGTTGATGCCGCTGAGCTGATTGAACAACCCGATCGAAACCGCCAGGAAGATCAACAACAGATACCGCCTCTGAAAGAGAGACTGATGGCTCGCTCCACCCTCTGCGCGGATCGACTCCACAATCGCATCCACCTCGGCCTGCGAATCCGGCGAGCCCATCCTCTGCAGCACGAGATGCGCCTCATCCAGCCGGTTCTGCGTCACCAGCCAGCGCGAGCTCTGCGGCACACTCAGCAGCATCACCAGGAACAGAATCGCCGGTGCGATACCAACGCCAATCTGCACACGCCACTCCAGCGCGCCCAGCATGAAGTGCGCCACAATCGCATTCGAAAGATACGCCAGCAAAATACCCACCACGACATTGAACTGGAACATCCCCACCAGGCGACCGCGCCACTTCGCCGGAGCAAGCTCAGCAATATAGACAGGCCCCAGCACCGACGATCCGCCAATCCCCAACCCGCCCAGAAACCGGAACGCCAGGAACATCCACCATCCACCGGCAAACGCGCAACCAACAGCGGAGAGAACGTAAAGCACACCCATGATGCGCAACGCGCTGCGGCTCCCCAGCTTCTGCCCCAGCATGCCGCTGAAAATCGCTCCGATCACCGTGCCGTAGAGCGCAATCGCGACCGTCAGACCCTTCTGCCAGTCCGTCAGGTGAAACTGGATCTGCAGCGCGGAGATCACGCCCGCGATCACCGCCGTATCGAAGCCGAAGAGCAACCCGCCCAGGGCGCCGGTGATCGCGCTCTTCACCAGCAGAAACATTGCCTTACCCTGTGCCGACTTCATCCGCTCTCACCCCTTTATGCGCCCTACAAAAAATATAGCTTCGCTCGAAACAATACCATCGCGCCACCACCCCGCGCAGGAACCCGATCTCAAAGGAAACCCTCTTTTGTCGTCCAAAGCGAAGATCGCCATCTCGTAGCGAAGATTCGTCATCCCGACCGAAGCGGAGGGATCTGCTTTTGGCCGGGTGCTCTATACATCGCGCTCTTTGCGATGTATGGCGAAGCGCATCCCTCGCTCGAAGAGCGAACCGGAGCACCTCAGAAACCAAACGCTCCTTGACCCTCTGCAGCGTCACACGCTACCGTTGACCGCATCCACCGGAAAGCAGGCACCATGCAACGAAGAGAGTTCACGCGCATCCTGGCCGCCCTCGCCGCAACCGCCGCTCTGCCAAAGTTCGCCACCGCCCAGGCGCAACAGGCCGCCATCCGCTTCTCCGTCATGCTCTGGACGCTCAACAAGATCTCGCCAACGGAGAAATCCATCGAACTCGTAGCGCAGGCCGGATACCAGGGCGTAGAGCTCGTCGGCGAGTGGCAGAAGTGGAGCCCCGCCGACTACACCCGCATCACCGCTCGCACCAAAGCGCTCAACCTCACCATCGACTCCACCGCTGGCGTGCGCGGCTTCGCCGACCCCGCCACCAAAGATCAGCTGCTCGCCGACCTCGCCATCGCCCTCGAAGCCGCCAAGCGCCTCGACTGCCCGCAGATCATCCTCACCTCCGGCAAGCGCACCGCCGCCTCCACTCACGAGGCCTGCATCGAGACCCTCAAACCCGTCGCCGACCTCGCCGCCAAGGCCGACAAACAGATCGTCCTCGAACCCATCGACCTCCTCGAAAACCCCACCAGCTATCTCACCTCCGTCACCGAAGCCGCAGAGATCTCCCGCGCCATCAACAACCCCCACGTCCGCATCCTCTACGACCTCTACCATGAGCAGCGACAGGGCGGAAACCTCATCGAAAAGATCGAAAAGAACATCGACCAGATCGCCCTCTTCCACATCGCCAGCGTCCCCGGCCGCCACGAACCCAGCACCGGCGAAATCCGCTACGAAGCCGCCTATCGCAAGATCGCCGAACTGAAGTACAAGGGCTTCATCGCCATGGAGTTCTATCCCACCGGCGACCCCCTCACCAGCCTCCGCACCGCCCGCGAAGAAGCCCAACGCGCCATCGCCAATGCGTAGCAAACCATACCCGGAAAGACCCCAAACCCGGGTGCCCCATGTCCCGCTTTTGGGACATGGGTATTCGCGCGAAGCGCTTCTGCGCACAAGCTTTCACTCCCGCAAGGGTGTCTAATGGAGCACTGAAATCATAGGCACAAGTTTCAAAGTCGACTCGTAAGATAAATACCTATGAGAGCTAGGGGAAAAGAAGGCGCAGTTTCTGACCTACTGCAGATAGCGGTAAGTGCTGTTGTTTCCTTTATAGCGTTTTTCTTTATTGTCACGAACCAACCCGGAAAAGGAGGGGCTGTCCTCGTTTGCGCGGTCGGGGGATTTACGGCGGCTAGAGCCTGTTGGGACCGACGGCACTATGCTTGGTTTTGGCTGACACTTGCAGCTATATTTTTCGTTCAAGCGGGGGCCATTATCTTTTTACCTTGGTCTCACGCGAGATTCCCCGGCATCATGCTTCTCCCAATAGGACTCGCAGACTACGCTGCTGTCTACGGAGCTATAAAGCTCGTGGATTGGTTCCAGATTGAGAAGGGATGAGTATTTCTTACGAATGGGATGTGGCTGTTGCCTCTGCAAACTCATGGCGGGGCCGGAAGACAGCTCGTGTAAGGCTACACCGACATTTCGTCTGACATCAATTCGAATTCAAGAGGGCATCAGGAATGTCTCTGGACCTGCACAAACGCATCGCCGCCATAGCTCTGCTCTGCCTCACCCCCATCCTCCCCGCCCAGCAAACCCGGAAAAACCAGGACTGGCCCATCTACAACGGTCGCCCCACCGGCGATCACTTCTCCCCGCTCACCCAGATCAACCGCACCAACGTAAAAACCCTCAAGCAGGCCTGGACCTTCGACACCGGCGATCAGGGCATCTGGGAGTCCTCGCCCCTCATCATTGGCCGCACGCTTTACATCGCCACGCCCACCGGCAGCATCCTCGCGCTCGACGGTGCGACGGGTAAACAGCAGTGGCGCTTCGACCCCGAGACCAAAAGCCGGCAGCCCATCCGCGGCCTCACATATCTGCCTGAAGGAAAGATCCTCGTCGGCATCATGAGCTTCCTCTACGAGCTCGATGCCAAAACTGGCAAGCCCGTCGAGACCTTCGGCAGGCAGGGCCACATCGATCTCCGCGAAGACCTCGATACTGATCCAGCAAAGGCGACCGTCGCTCTCACCAGCCCGGGCGTCGTCTATAAAGACCTCATCATCCTCGGCTTCCGCGCTCCCGAGACCCACCCCGCACCGCGCGGAGACATCCGCGCCTACGACGTCCACACCGGCAAACTCCGCTGGACCTTCCACACCATCCCGCATCCCGGCGAGTTCGGCTACGACACATGGCCCGCCGGTGCATGGGAGCACGCAGGCGCCGCCAACGCCTGGACCGGCATGGTCGTCGACCAGCCCCGGGGCATCGTCTACATCCCCACCGGCTCCGCCGTCGACGACTTTTACGGCGGCGACCGCCTCGGCGACAACCTCTTCGCCGACACCCTCCTCGCCCTCGACGCCTCTACCGGCAAACGCCTCTGGCACTTCCAGGGCATCCACCACGACCTCTGGGACCGCGACTTCCCCGCGCCGCCCGTCCTCCTCACGGTCAAACACAACGGCAAACCCGTCGACGCCGTCGCCCAACTCACCAAGCAGGGATACATCTATCTCTTCGACCGCGTCACCGGCACGCCGCTCTTCCCTATCGAGGAGAGGAAGGTCCTGCCCTCCACCGTCCCCGGCGAAAAGTCTTCACCCACGCAGCCACATTCGCTCCTCCCCGAACCTCTGGCACGCCAGACCCTCACTGCGGACACCCTCACGACGCGCTCCCCCGAAGCCCACGCCAACGCTCTGGAACAGTTCAAAACCCTGCGCAGCGAAGGCCAGTTCGTTCCACTCTCCGTCGACCGCATCACCGCCGTCACCCCCGGCATGGACGGCGGTGCGGAGTGGGGCGGAGCCGCCGTCGATCCACGCTCCGGCATCCTCTACGTCAACGCCAACGACATCCCCTACATCACCGGCCTCACCGCGAACAAGCCGCAGAGCAGCGCCGGAGCCGCCATCTACAACAGCCAGTGCGCCATGTGCCACGCCGCCGACCGCAAAGGCTCACCACCCGCCTTCCCCTCGCTCGTCGGCATCACCGACCGCCTCACACCGGCGCAGATCGCGGACACCGTCCACAACGGCAAAGGCCGCATGCCCGGCTTCCCCAACGTCCAGGGCGAAGCCCTCCACTCCCTCACCGACTTCCTCCGCGCGGGCAAAGACGATATCGTCGCCACCGCAGCGACAGAGAAAGTCACCGAAAGAGAACTCGCCTCCACCGGAAACGTCCCCACGCCCTTCCGCTTCCTCGGCTACAAACGCTTCGTCGACCAGGACGGCTACCCCGCCTCTGCCCCACCCTGGGGCACCCTCAACGCTATCGACATGAATACTGGCAAATACCTCTGGAGGATTCCCTTCGGTGCCTACCCCGAACTCTCCGCCAAGGGCATCCCCACCACCGGAACGGAGAACTACGGCGGCCCGGTCCTCACCGCCAGCGGCCTGCTCTTCCTCGCCTCCACCATCTTCGACCGCCAGATGCACGCCTACGACGCCCGCACCGGCGAACTCCTCTGGCACACGGAACTCCCCTTCGGCGGCCTGGCCACCCCGGCCACCTACGCCATCGACGGCAAACAGTACGTCGTCATCGCCACCGGCGGCGGCAAAGACCCCACCCACCCCCTCGGCGGCACCCTCGTCACCTTCGCCCTGCCGTAGTCACGCCTAAGGGATCCAAACAGGGTGCCCCATGTCCCGATTCTGGGACATGGGTTCCTGCGCAAAGCACATCCCTCGCTCGAAGAGCGACCCGGAACAGGGAAAGACCGTCTCTGTGCCTCATAACCATCGCGCGAAGTACATCGACTCTAGTATCCTTCCCGCACAGTACTCAACCGACGATCTCCGAGGTCAAATGCCAGCGCTCTTCCTCTTCTCAAGTCGGCAACTGACGACGCTCTCCGCCGTCGATATCACCATCCTCTGCCTCTACTTCGCCATCGTCCTCTTCATCGGCTTCTATGTAAAAGACTCCGCCAATACCAGCGAAGAGTTCTTCCTCGCAGGCCGAGAGATGACGGCCTGGATCGCCGGTCTCAGCTTCGTCTCCGCCAATCTCGGCTCGCTCGAACTCATGGGCTGGGCGGGAGCGGCCTACCAGTACGGCATCCTGGCCACGCACTGGTACTGGATCGGCGCCATCCCTGCGATGCTCTTCCTCGGCATCGTCATGATGCCCTTCTATTACATCTCCAAGACGCACTCCGTCCCCGGCTACCTGCAGCTGCGCTTCGGCGAAGGCGCGCGCGCCGTCTCCGCCATCTCCTTTGCTTTCATGACCGTGCTCATGTCCGGCGTCAACATGTACTCCATGGCGCTGGTGATGAAGGTCGTTCTCGGCTGGGACATCAACTTCTCCATCTGGGTCGGTGCCTTCACCGTCGGCCTCTACGTCATGCTCGGCGGCCTGCGCTCCGCCATCATTAATGAGGTCCTCCAGTTCGTCCTCATCTGGGCAGGAGCCGCGCTCATCCCCATCGTCGGCCTGATCGAAGCCGGCGGATGGACCAACCTGAAAGCCCAGATCGCCCACAACCTCGGCACCACGACCTACACGCATCTCTGGTCGAACCTCGGTTCCTTTACCTCGAACCCCATGGGAGTCCACTGGACCGGCATCGTCTTCGGTCTCGGCTTCGTCATCAGCTTCGGCTACTGGACCACCGACTTCCTCGTCGTCCAGCGCGTCCTCTCGGCCAATAACCTCCGCGCCGCCCGCATGGCTCCCGTCATCGGAGCGGCCTTCAAAATGGCGGTTCCCTTCATCGTCATCGTCCCCGGCCTTCTGGCGCTCGCCGTCCTGCGCAACTCCGACGGCACACTGATGAAGCTCGTGCCGGAGTCCGTCGCCGCCGCCACCGGACAGCACAGCTACAACGAAGTGCTTCCGCTCATGCTCGTCCGTTACTGCGGCCCCGGCCTTCTCGGCCTCGGCATCACCGCCCTCGTCGCCGGTTTCATGAGCGGCATGGCGGGCAACATCAGCGCCTTCTCCACCGTCTGGACCTACGATCTCTACGGCGCGTACATCAAGAAAGCCGCCAGCGATAAGCACTACGTCTTCATGGGCCGCGCCTCCACCGTCGTGGGCATGCTGCTCTCCATCGCCACCGCCTACCTCGTCATGCGCGCCGCCTCCATCATGGATTACGTGCAGGCCCTCTTCTCCTTCTTCATCGCTCCGCTCTTCGGCACCGTCATCCTCGGCATGCTCTGGAAGCGCGCCACGAAGGAAGGCGGCTTCTGGGGACTTCTGGCGGGAACCATCTCGTCCGTTGCCATGTGGATCTGGGTGCAGCAGGACGCCAGCGCCCTCCGCTACATCGCACTCTCGCCCGATGCTAAACCGATGGCCGAGAACCTCTACCGCGCCCTCTGGAGCTGGCTCGTCTGCGTGCTCGTAACGGTCGTCGTCAGCTACATGACCAAGCCGAAGACGGAAGCTGAACTCACCGGCCTCGTCTACGGCTCCACCGTGATCCCGGATGACGGAGCCACCCAGCTCTGGCAGAAACCCATCTTCTGGGCCATCGTCGTCGCCACCCTCTTCTTCATCCTCAACCTGCTCTTCTGGTAGACAAAAAGGGAAACGTAGCCATGTCCGGTCCAACAGAACACCTCCACAGCCACCCCGGAACCTCTTCGGCAGCCGCAGCCGCGCCCGACGCCCCCCGGAAGATGCAGCTCAGCATCTGGTTCTTCGTCGGCGCGCTCTGCCTCGTCTACGGCCTCGTCCTCATCCCCGTGGGCATCTATCAGCTCTCGCATCCACCGAACGTCGTCCTCCCGGAGCTCCACGTCACCCTCTGGTGGGGCATCGGCATGACTCTCTTCGGAGCCTTCTACGCCATCCGCTTCCGCCCCGGCAAAGTCTAGGCTTTCTCACCCTCCCACTTCGTCATCTCGACCGAAGCGGAGAGATCTGCTTTTTACCCTCCGCAAAATCCACCGGATGAACGAGCAGCCCTCAACCAGACTTCATCCACGCGAGCCAGACCACAGCAAAAGGAAACAACACATGCCCCAGCAAATGACCTTCGGCCTCATCGTCGGAAACCGCGGCTTCTTCCCCTCCCACCTCGCCGCCACCGGTCGCACCGAGATGATCGCCGCCATCGAACGCGCCGGCCACAAGGCCATCTGCGTCACACCCGAAGAGACCTCCTTCGGCGCGGTCGAGACCTACGAAGAGGCCAAGCGCTGCGCCGCCCTCTTCCAGAAGAACGCCAAAGACATCGACGGCATCATCATCACCCTTCCCAACTTCGGCGAAGAGCGCGGCCTGGCCGACGCCATCCGCCTCTCCAACCTCAAAGTCCCCATCCTCATCCAGGCCACGCCCGACGACACCGGCAAAATGTCCATCGCCTACCGCCGCGACAGCTTCTGCGGCAAGATGTCCATCGCCAATAACCTCCGCCAGTACGGCGAAAAGTTCTCTCTCACCACCCTGCACACAGAAGCCCCCGACTCCGCCGAGTTCGCCAAAGACCTGCAGGAGTTCGCGGCAACCTGTCGCGTCGTCCGCGGCTTCCGCAACCTTCGCCTAGGCGCCATCGGCGCTCGTCCGGCAGCCTTCAACACCGTCCGCTACTCGGAAAAGCTTCTCGAACAATCCGGCATCACCGTGGACACCCTCGACCTCTCCGAGATCTTCGGCCGCATCGCCAACCTCCCGGACACCGACGACTTCGTGCAACAGAAGCTCAACGCCATCAAGAGCTACCTCCCCACCAACAACACGCCCGAAGCTGCCCTGCTCAAGATGTCCAAACTCGGCGTCGTCATCGACGGCTGGATGAAGTCCAACGACCTCACCATCTCCTCCGTCCAGTGCTGGACCTCTATGGAAGAGTTCTTCGGCATCGTTCCCTGCACCATCATGAGCATGATGAGCGAGAAGCTCCTCCCCTCCGCCTGCGAGGTCGACACCATGGGAACGCTCTCCATGTACGCCCTCACGCTCGCCAGCGAAACGCCCTCCGCCCTCCTCGACTGGAACAACAACTACGGCAACAACCCGGACAAGGCCGTCTGCTTCCACTGCTCCAACCTGCCCAAGCACTTCTTCAACGAAGGCGTGAAGATGGACTTCCAGCAGATCATCGCCGGAACGGTCGGCAAGG
>JAHFTZ010000451.1 GCA_023265355.1 Terriglobus sp. | reverse complement strand
CGCGAATCCAGTCTTTCTGTCTGTAGTCGAAGGCTACTGCTCCGGTCGCGGCGATCTCTGCGTGCTTGCTTGCGGAAGCGGTGCCGAAGACGACTGCGCCCCGCAACTGGGCGAGATGTAGAAGGGCTGTGCCGACCGCGCCGCTGAGGCCGTGAACGAAGATGCGCTGGTCTTGCATTACTTTCGCGCTGCGTTCGAGCATCTCGTAGGCCGTCATCCAGTCCAGGATGAGCGCCGTTGCCTGCCGCAGGTCCACACTTGCGGGCACGGGAAAGAGGAATTTTCCCAGGACGTTGATCCGCTCGGCCTGCGCGTCGTAGATGGTGAGGCATGCGACCAGGGTTCCCGGCGCAAACTTCGTGCAGCCGGCGCCATTCTCCAGCACCTTGCCGATCATGCTGTAGCCGGGAGTGAGTGGTGCCTTCCTTTGAAGCGGATACAGGCCGCGCCGCATGTTGACATCGGAGCCCGCGACGACGGAGTGCAGTACCTGCACCTGAACCTCGCCTGCCTTGGGGGTGGCGATTGTTGCCTCAATTACCTGCAGAACGCTTTCATCGCCGAAGCGCGGAACAAGAACTTTTCTGATCGTGGTTTCCATGTGTTCCACCTCTTGGGTTTGTCCACCGTTTGTTCCATCGTCATCGCGGGGGCCATGACTTACACCGTAAGCCTAGTTGCACACTTCGTCAAGACTTACAATGTAAGTAATGGCACACCCCAAACTACTTTCGTCGGAAGAGATCGTTAGAACTGCTGTGCGGCTGGTGGAAGATGGAGACGCAGACGGGCTCTGGTTGCGGGCGGTCGCGGCAGCGCTCGGCGTGAGGGCGCCGAGTTTGTATCGGTACTTTGCGGATAAGGAGGCGTTGGAGGTCGCGGTTGCGGAAGCGATCCTGGGCATCATGCTGGTCAAGTTTCGGACTGCGTCCGCAACCACGGAACCAGACGCCAAATTTCGGAGAGTGGCGGATGCCTATCTGCGCTTTGCGCGCGAACGGTTCCCGCTGTATGCCTTTGTCGTCCAGGACCGTGTCTCCCGATATCAGTCGGCGGCCGGCAAGGCCTTGTGGAACGTTCTGCTGGACGCGGCGAGCGGGGTGTCCGGACAACCGGACGACACAGCAGCTGCGGTTGCGACCTGGTCATTCCTGCACGGCTACGCCACGCTGGAACACTCCGGAGCCTTCGGGAAATCCGGACCCAAAGGCGGATTGGAGCGAGGCATAGACGCCTTCTTGAGCAACTTTCGCAGTGGCGCAGACATTCGACAGCAGAGAAGAAGGCCGTTGACCTAATGATCAGTCCTCATAATGTATGGTCCGCCGCAGGACTGCAAGGGAAAGCTCTGAACGATAGACAAGTCTGCGGCAATGTATTCGGCCTTTGGGTGGAGATATCTCTCCTGGCCATGATGAGTTCCGCTGCGTGTCTGTCCTTACAAGTCGGTCGGTCGTTGGAGACCATTTTCGGGATCAGGTTGAAGGCACGCCGTTGTGACTGTTCTTTCGTCTTTGCTGTTCCTGTGCAGACTTCGGTGGGTAAGTTCAATCCGTTTCTATGGTGCCGTTACTAGGCCTTTAGTTCAGGCTGCCGCGACGATCGGTGATGGCCTGTAATCTTGTCCGCTCGAAAGCACAGCCCATGCGATGCGTGCCAGCTTGTTCGCCATGGCAACCACGACGACGTTCTTAGGAGCTCTGGCATCGAGTCGATCCAACCAGGGTCCGATGGCCGCTCGATCTCGCTTGATGCGCAATACGGCTGCTCGTGCACCGTGGATCAGAACCTTGTGCAGGTAGACGTTGCCTCGCTTGCTGATGCCGAGCAGCTTCGCCTTGCCTCCGGTGGAATACTGCCGTGGCACCACGCCAAGCCATGCTGCGAAATCTCGGCCCTTCCGAAATGCAGCTCCGTTGTCGATAGCCGCGACGATGGCTGTTGCCACGATCGGTCCGATGCCTGGGATCTGACGGATACGAGTGCAACCCGCGTCTGCAGTAGAGATGCGTTCTAACTGCGTGGTGAGTTCTTCGATCTGCTGTTCAACGGTCTTCCACTCACTCCACAGCATGTCGATGAGGTTGCGCATCTGCGGTGTCAGGTCTGCTTCCGCGTTCTCGAGAATGTCAGCCATGGCGGCCTTCAGCTTCGCTGGCGTCTGCGCAAAGACCATCCCTCGTTCCAGTAGAAATGCCCTTAACTGGTTGATGACTGCCGTGCGTCGCGAGATAAGCCGGTCACGCACTCGGTGGATCGCCTGGAGGTCCAGCTGGTCGTCCGTCTTGATCGGAACAAAGCGCATGTTCTTGCGTTCGACAGCTTCGGCGATCGCTTCCGCATCCACGAAGTCGTTCTTGTTGGACTTCACAAACGGCTTCACGAACTGGGCTGGGATGAGCCGCACATCATGACCTTGCTTCCGCAATGCCCGGCCGAGAAAGTGCGCCCCTGAACAGGCTTCCAAACCGATCAGCGAAGTCTGCATGTTCGCGGTGTATGTCAGCAACTGCTTCTGTGTGAACTTCTTCTTCAACAGCACCTTGCCGGCTGCGCCAAGTGCAACGAGATGAAAGGTGGTCTTGCCCAGGTCGATGCCAACTGAGTGAATCTGCATAGCGATGATCCTCCTTTTAGAAGCTGCCTTCACGATCCTCCTGCTCAGGCAGGGGAATCAAGCGGCGGACCATCTCATTA
>JAHFTZ010000450.1 GCA_023265355.1 Terriglobus sp. | reverse complement strand
ACTCGTGATGCAGGAGCGCCGGTATCGCGAGTAGAACTGCGCCAAGCAGGGCCGCCGCAGGTCCCAGCAGGACGCCAAGCAAAGCCGTCAATTCAAAGGAGATATCCGCCGCCAGGAAGTTCGGCACAACGCCGCGAATCCATACTCCCAGCACCAGAGGAGCGCAGATCAATGCCACTAACTGCGTCCGTTGCTTCGTCGTGCGGTGGGGAGCCAACAACAGGCGCTCAAACAGGACCGAACGGGACAGGGAACTGGACACGGCGGCGGCCACGCCCAGTTTCACCAGGAGCGAGATCAGGATCAGTTGGGAGCTCTGAGGATGCACACCTCCACTCTACCCCCGCATCCGGCACGACTCCTCGCGCATCTATAAAATCAAGATGATGGCATCCATACCCAGTGCGGCTCCCAGCGAGACACAGATCACAAGAGTTGCGGACGCGGACTTCCCAACGCGTTGGGGACAGTTTCGTATCCAGGGATTTCAGCGCCCGCTGGCCGAGCCTAACTCACAGGGGCTCCTCGTAGAGGAAGCAGTCGCCCTCATTCATGGCGACATCTACTCCACGACGCCGATCATTCGGATTCACTCGCAGTGCCTTACAGGCGATGTCTTCCACTCGCTTCGCTGCGACTGCCGCCTGCAGCTTGAGCTTGCCCTCGCCACCATCGTGGAGGCGGGCAACGGCATCATCCTGTATGAGTTACAAGAAGGCCGTGGCATCGGTCTGATGGCCAAGCTCCAGGCCTACGAACTGCAGGACCATGGCCGCGATACGGTTGAAGCCAATATCGAACTCGGTTTCAAACCCGACCATCGCGCCTTCGAGCTTCCGGCTGCGATCCTCCACTACCTGGACGTCCCCGCTGTACGCCTGATGACCAACAACCCCGAAAAGGTGGAAGCCCTCCAGACCCACGGTATCGAAGTGAAAGAACGCATCTCCGCCGAAGTTCCAGCCGAGACGACCTTCGAACGGTATCTGGAAGTGAAGCGCGAAAAGATGGGGCATCTTTTCACCACGCGCTAGTACTTTCTAACCTACTCGTTCGCGCTCTGTGTGAAAGAGTTAGAACGACAAAGGAAAATGGCGGCCAGCGGGCCGCCATTTTTCATAGGCCGATAAAAGTTAGCTGCCGTTCGCTGCCCTCTGAGCGCCTTCCTCTTCCATGTTGGACAAAACACGGACCTGCACGCGGCGGTTTTTCGCGCGCCCAGCGGCCGTCTTGTTCGACGCAACCTCCTGGTCCTTGCCAATTCCCACCATGTAGAACTTGTGTGGAGGAATGTTGTACTTGGACGCCAGGTAGGTAACCACAGCATCGGCACGGCGCTGGCTCAGGGCGTAGTTGTAAGCAGCGTCACCCACGGCATCCGTTCCGCCGGTAACCTCCAACAGGTAGTGCCGCGTCGTCTGCAGACTGCCCGCAACAGCATCCAGTTCCCTCTTGTCTGCTGCGGTGAGCACGGCTTTGTCGAAACCGAACGTTACACTCACATCCGAGAGCGGCTTGTACTTGTCCAGACCCGCGATGACTCCCGCCAGCGAATCTACGCGGTTATAAGCTTCCTTTGCATTCGTGCCCGCAGCGTCTGCGCTCTGGCCAGCGGCCATCGCATGCTGATCCGCCGATGCCGCAGCGCTCTTCGCTCCGGCGATTCCCTGCTGCGCGCGAGCGTCCGTATCCTGGATATTGCGCTGATCGTCACCTGTCCGCTTCTCAAGCTGATTCGTCTGCGCCACAATGGGCGCCGTCTGCGAACGAACATAGTTCTTCGTGGAGCAACCAACGGTCAGAGCCACGATACCGAGAGATAAAGCAGCTACACCAAGGCCGTTCATAGTTTTCTTGATAACTGTCTTCTTCATAACTTCCGTTTGATCCGTCATGTGCGAAGGTCTCCTTTGCCGTCCATCCAGACCGGTCTTTCCAAGGTGAACACAGCAATCATCGAACCAAATCGACATTTCCTTTGAAGTCTTACAGATGAGGCCGAAAAAGTACGTGCAGGGTGGGAAGTTTCGAACGCCCGGTCCGGTAGAAACTTCCCACCTCACAAACCATCTAAACTAAAGCACCCGCTTCTTTTTTGGGCCCTTCTTTTCATGGATCTGAACGAAAAAATTCGAACGCTTCCCACGCAGCCAGGTGTCTACCTCTACAAGAACGCCGAGGATGAGGTCATCTACGTAGGCAAGGCGAAGAACCTGCGTTCGCGCGTTCGCTCTTACTTTCTAGAAGCCAATCAGTTAGCCAATCGTAAGACCGGCTCGCTCATGCGCGAAGCCGTCGATCTCGAATACATTCTGGTCGCAAACGAACGCGAAGCTCTTGCTCTTGAAAACAATCTCATCAAGCAGCGCAAACCGCGCTTCAACATTCTTCTGCGGGACGACAAGACCTATCCCTACGTCAAACTCACGGTCCGCGACCGCCACCCGAAGGTCTTCGTCACCCGTAAGCTAAAAAAAGATGGGGCCCTTTACTTCGGACCGTACTTCCCCGGTAACCTGGCCTACCGTCTCGTGGACCTCATCCACCGCAGCTTCCTCATCCCCTCCTGCAAGGTCGATCTCTCGCGCTATCATCCGCGCCCCTGCCTGGAGTTCTACATCAAGCGCTGCCTCGCGCCCTGCGTCGAAAACCTCGTCACACCGGACGTCTACCGCGACGCCATCCGCGACGTGCAGCT
>JAHFTZ010000042.1:7579-10028 GCA_023265355.1 Terriglobus sp. | reverse complement strand
CAGGTTGGCCGAATATCCCGGCGACACCGCGTTGTTTACGATTTCTGTTCCACTCGCGGCGAAATCCCGATTCAACCGAATCTTCTTCAACTTCACCACCAGCGTGTCGCCCGGCAAAGCTCCATCCACATAAAACGGGCCCGTCAGGGGATTGCCTCCGCGCGACTGCCGCTTTCCCGTCAAGTCGTTGCCACCTGCATCCAGGCTCCACGTTTTCACCGTATCGCCCGAATGGATGTGCAGCACAGGCTTCGTCGTCGGCGAGAAATAGCGCTGAAACTCCGTCGGTGCAAAGACATGCGTCACCGCAGGTGCGTTCTTCCCCTGATCAGGCTCCGCCCTCCAGATAAAGAGCAGGCCCTCGGGAGAGACAGCCGTGCCTTCATACCCTTGGCCCACCCGCTTTCCCTTCATCGTGGCCTGGGGCTTCCCTCCATCGACTAGCTTCAACTCCACATCGTCACCCGTCGCTGTTCCCTGCACCGTGAACGTACCGGCCTTGCCGGAGATCTTTCCATCGTCGGAACGCAGCTCGGCACGTGCGCCAAGCACGAGCTCACCCTGCCGCTCCACAACGAAGGTCCACTTGCCGGCAAAGCTCTGACCGGGAGTTTGAGCAGTGCAGAAGACGCTCGCAAGAAGCAGAGCAAAGACATGAGGCCGCATGCAGGGTAGATACGCTCACCGATTGGAAAAGTTCAGATTGGTTCTGTTTCCGGGCTGAGATCTTAGAAACAGCTTATGTTTCCTGCTTCCGGTGCGGCGATGAACGTGCTGCACTTTGCTCTGCAAGAAGTTCAGGGGAAAGAGCGACCAGGCGGATGAGAACCTCAAGCGGACAGGCTCTTTCAGGAGCCAAAGACGAATCTATGGAAGCCGCATCTCTGATCGCCCGTGGCGTCAGCTTTTACGACAACGGCAATCTCGAAGGTGCCGTCCTCTGCTATCAGCAGGCCCTTCAACTCGACCCCAAATCGTATGAAGCATACAACAATCTCGGAAATCTGTTCGCTTCTCTCGGAGATCGCCAGACGGCCTTTACGTTCTTACAGGCTGCAGCAAACCTGAATCCTGAAGCCTCCAGCATTCATAACAACCTCGGAAACATCTATCTTGCAGAGAAACGAATCGAAGAAGCGATTGCAAGCTACACCCAGGCAATCACACTGCAACCCACCTCGGCATCGTTTCACAATCATCTGGGGAATGCTCTGCGCCTGAACGGCAGATATTCGGAAGCCGCAGAGCACCTTGAAACCGCGCTTTCGCTTCGCCCGGGTTATGCTGAAGCGCTCGTCAATGTCGGATTTCTCCACTACGAACAGCAGCAACTGGAGGAGGCAGAGGGGTATTACCGTCAAGCGATTATCGCTAAACCAGACTTCGCGTTAGCCCACACCTGCCTGGGCCAGATGCTTCTGCGAAGGGGAGAATTTACGGCAGGTTGGGCCGAGCAGGAGTGGCGCTGGAGATGGAAAGATTTTCCGTCCCCAAAACGAAACTTCCAATGCCCGCAATGGCGGGGGGAAGATATCGTCGGAGCGAAGATTCTTGTTCACGCCGAGCAAGGAGTTGGAGACGCCATTCAGTTCCTGCGCTACATTCCTATGCTGATAGAACGAGGAGCAAGCATTGTGCTGGAGGTTCATCCGGAGCTCAGGCGCCTTGCACTTACACTGGACGGCGTGGCTCAGACGATTTCGCGCGGCGGCCCTCTGCCGGACTCCGATTGGCACTGTCCCTTGATGAGTTTGCCACTCGCCTTCGCAACGGTTCGGGAGACGATCCCATCGCGTGTTCCCTATCTCTACCCGACATCTGAACACGTTGGATGGCTTGAACAGAGCCCCGGGAAAAGTCTGCGCGTAGGACTGGTCTGGGCGGGCAATCCTGATAACCAGGTCGATCGCAAACGCTCCATTGCACTCTCTGCCTTTGCTCCTCTTTTTCAGATAGAAGGCGTCTCCATCTATTCGCTGCAACGGGGCCCGGCGAGTGAAGAGATACCGTCCTCGCACCTTCCCTTCACCGCAGTGATCCCGCAGGAGGGTGACTTTGCTGTTACTGCAGCGGCGATTGTCCACCTCGACCTCATTGTGGCAGTCGATACGGCTGTCGCGCACTTAGCTGGCGCTCTTGCCAAGCCGGTATGGATCTTACTGCCCAGGGTCGCAGACTGGAGATGGTTGACGGATCGGAGCGATAGCCCCTGGTATCCAAGCGCTCGCCTCTTTCGGCAGAGATCTGCAGGTCAGTGGGACGAGGTCATCGTCGAGATCTGCGAAGAGCTTTCACACTTGCTCCATTGATTCAAAGCTTCAAAAAAACCTTATCTCACCTTGACTACCAATGAAATTTCTCCCGTGTGTAATATTTTCTTCAACCTGCGTCAACCTCTGTGAACAACGCAACTAACTCTCGCATTTGTCAGCCATGGCCAGAAAGATCT
>JAHFTZ010000042.1:0-7569 GCA_023265355.1 Terriglobus sp. | reverse complement strand
GACCGTGGGCTCCAATGCACACCGGACAGCCAGACGCGTCGACCGCAGGACTTCTATCTCCAGGCTTTCACTTTATTGAGGTCTGAGGATAGGGTTAGAGGATGGCGAAATCGAAGCGCAAACGAGTTTTGTTCCTGGCGGCGCTGGCGGCCAACCGTGTCGGCGGAATTGAAAGTTTTGCGGCGGAGTTGGCGCGGCAGTTGGACCCCAAGGGATGGGACCTGACGATCTGCTATCAGACTGAGCCCAAGGGTGCCGTGCGCGAGTTTCTGCTGGAGCCAGGGAACGTCACGCTGGACGTGCAAAAAGTACAGGAAGGGCTAGGCCTCACAAACACCCTTGAGTACATCAAGCTCGTTCTGCGCTATCGTCCGGAGGTCTTGCTTTATACGCTGGGCGGACCGGTGCGTCTGTGGCCCCTTCTGGGATCGCTGCTAGGCGTTAAGCGGAGCATCTATTACGACCAGACTTCCAGATCGGCGGCGCGTTACAACTATCGCGCCGGCAGCAAAGTGCAGATGCTCATGAGGCCTTTGGCAGAGGCCATCTGCGCGACAGCTTTCGTAAAGGCCTGTTCCGACCGGGAACAGATCGTTCCGGCGAGCAAGAGCCGCGTGATTTACAGCGCGGTAGACAATTACCGGGACCTGGGCGATGCGGCTGCCTTCCGCGCGAAGTATGCCATTCCCGCCGACCGGCGGATTGTTTTACAGGTCAGCTGGCTTGTGCCGGAAAAAGGCATCGACGTCGCGCTGCGGGCGGCGAAGCGTGTGCTGGACGAACGGCGGGATCTGCAGTTTGTCTTCTGTGGCGATGGAGCAGGACGAGAAGTGTACGCCGCGATCGCCCGCGAATTTGGGATCGCAGGCCACGTAACCTGGTGCGGCCAGGTGCAGGATCTTTCGGCAAGCGGAGCATGGGCGGCGGCGGCAATTCAGATTCAATGTTCGCAGTGGCACGAGGCCTTTTGCCTGGCCGTGGCGGAGGGTATGAGCGCCGGTTTGCCCGTCGTGGCGTCACGGATCGGAGGCCTGCCAGAGCTCGTGGAAGACGGTCTGAATGGTTTCGTCTTCGAGCCAAAAGATGATGCTGCACTGGCGACGGGAATTCTGAAGCTGGCTGGAGATGAGGCTCTACGAAAAAGGATGGGCGCTGCAGGCCGAGACCGGGCTCTGCAGAACCATGACCTGCCGCGGAATGTGGCGGCATGGGTAGATGTGCTGATTGCGTGACATCTCATACTTCATCCTCCGAGTAAGTAAGCTCATTTACTAAATGAGCTTACTTACTCTCGGGGTAAATTAAATCGCAGTAAAAGATACTTACTGCGCACTTCCTTCAATAAGATCCGTTGTCACGGCGGTAAAGTAACCAAACAATCCCTTGCCTACATTACGAGCGGTAAAGTACACCTCTGCTGCAGGCGAACCGGCAGCATCCAGGTTATCCGGGCTGATGTTGCCGGGAGCCAGGCCCCAAATGCCAGGAACAACAATTGGCTTGCCGCTCGCGTCTTCGATTTGGCCTTCATACTTACCGGTAGCAAGGTCATACGCAGCAATCGTGCCGGCGGAAGGAGTTGTGCCGCCGCCGCCAAATTGACCTACGAGCAGGGAATGGCTGAAGCGACCAAAATCCAGCGGTGCCAGCACGATGCCCCACGGCGCATTCAGCTGGGAACCACCTTCAAGACGAGTGAGCAACCGGCCGGAGGAGCTAAATACATCCACATAACCAAGCCCCTCACCCCCAACGGCAGTGGACTGACCCTCCACACGCAATCCGAAAGTTACAACGATGTTTTCTCCGATAGCCTGCACGTTGAAGGGAGCAAAGTTTCTCGGAATTCGCTCATCCACGAACGGGGCATTGCGTTCTCGACTGCGAGAGTCATCGAAATCATAAGACCGATTGGAGTCCTCATTCAGTTGAACGAGATGGAAGGAACTGTCATAGACATCGACGCGACCCTTTGCAAAGTTGGCAGCATACAGGTATCGCTTGTTATCGATAAATCCGCTTGTTAGACCGGTATAAGATGAACCCTCAGCGCCCTTCGCGACCAGCACAGCATGCGTCGAAGGAGCGGAAGCGCCCTGAGCGATGGCTACATTTGGATTCCACGCTGCGAGCCCGCCACCAAGCATAGTAAAAATGAAATTGGCCGGCTGACCTGGAGCGATAATAAAGTCGGTGAGGCTGGAGTTGGGAACAATGCCAGTAGGTGCGCCCTTTGGATTCTTCTTGGGGTTGACCGATGGGATGGTAACGACAAGAGAATTGGGTGTGCCAGCACCGTTGTAGAGTGAGCTCACGCCGGTGTCGTTGTCGGACACCCACAAGGCATTCTTGGAGGCACGGGCCAGTCCCCAGGCATCTACGAGATTAGGATCGGTTACCCGAGCTACACCCGAAACACTAGAGACAAGGTTCGTCTGGTTATATTTTTGAGCTTGGGAGGTAACTCCCAGGGACATGATCGTTACGGCACTCACTGCGAGACTTACTGCTGACCTCATAACTTCTCCTAGTGTTCGCGCCCCATTCATAAATAGTCCTATAACCAACATCCCTAGAGAGGGACGATGGCCAGTGCTGACTTAGATTGGAGACTCCGCGATTCACTTGGCGGTAAGACAAGAATGTTTTCGGAGATATTCCGGAAAGACCAAACTTTGCAGTTCTTTCGTATAAAGTCATCCTCTAATAACAAAAAAGTCTCATATACGAAAATATGCGGCTACTTTATATTGGCGTCGCAACCTCTAACTCCGGAGCGCCAAGGCACAGACAAACTACATAACTCAACTGGATGTCTAGGACTGGCACATACCTTTGTCGCTCCATCATTTCGCGTGAGCCTCCCACTAAAACAAAAGCCCCGGACCGAAGTCCGAGGCTCTCTTTTCAACTCAATCACAATTAGCGACCGCGACGACCAGCACCACCACCGCTGCTCGGGCGACGGCTTGGTCCACCAGGACCACGGTTACCCTGCGGACGACGCGACGGAACCGAAGTCGGCTCGTGTCCCGTTCCCGAAGGATTGGTGCGCCATGCACGCGTCTCCATGTGCAGCATGTCGCCGTGCATGTCTACGGGCTTGTTGCGCTCTTCCTTGGCCAGACCCTTGTCCGCTTCCGCCCACTTGAAGCTGATCTTCAGTTCGCGCTCCAACTTGCGTGCATCGCTGCGCTCTTGCGGCATGACAAACGTGGTCGCAACACCCGATGCACTCGCGCGGCCGGTACGGCCAATGCGATGCACGAAGTCATCCGATCCGTTCGGCAGGTCGTAGTTCACAACGTGCGCGATGTGCTGAATGTCGATACCGCGAGCAGCAACGTCCGTTGCTACGAGGACGCGGCTGCGGCCCATCGCAAAGCTCTTCAGAGCTGCGGTGCGCTGCGACTGCGAACGGTCGCCATGGATCACGTCCGTCTCATGTCCAAGCTTCTCGAGCTTCTTGGCAATACGGTCGGCACCGTGCTTCGTGCGCGAAAACACAAGGTACGATCCAGCGTGCTCACCGAGAAGCTGGTCCAGAAGGCTGAGCTTTTGATCCTGCATAACCGTGAACGCGCGGAGTTCAACACGCTCGTTCGGCTTCGACGTCGTTCCAATCTGGATGCGGATCGGGTTCGAAACGTAGTCGCGAACGATCTCCGTGATGTTGGCATCGAGCGTGGCCGAGTAGCACATCGTCTGACGCGTCTTCGGCAGAGCGCCCACAATGCGACGGATCGCGGGCAGGAAGCCCATGTCCAGCATGCGGTCGACTTCGTCCAGGACGAGCATCTCAACGTTGTTCAGATTGATCTCGCGACGCTTGAGGTAATCCTCAAGACGGCCGGGCGTCGCAACCACGAGACGCGGTCCGCGACGGAGAGCATCCAGCTGTGCGCCTTCGCTCAGGCCACCGCAGACGAGCACGGAGTCCTGCTTGGCATTCGGAACGATCTTCGCGTACGCATCGAGAACCTGCATCGCAAGTTCACGCGTCGGCAGAAGGATCAAAGCGCGAATCGGTGCGCGTGGTCCACGGGGAGGAGGATTGTTGCGTCCACCGCGCTGACGGCCGTACTGGGGAGGCTGAGGAGCCTGCTCCTGTGCAACCTGCTGCACCAATGCCGCCAGAGGATTCGCATCCATCCGCTCGATCATCGGGATCAGGAAAGAAAGGGTCTTGCCCGTTCCGGTCGCCGCAGTCGCCAGAACATCGCGACCTTCAAGCGCCGGGGGAATGGCCTTCGCCTGCACCGGGGTCGGGTGCACAAAGTTGTTCGAAGCCAGACGCTGTTTCAGCTTTTCTGAAATATTGAAATCGTTGAACTGAACTTCGGTCGCTAAGGGGAGAGTAATGGTGGTGGTCTTTACTTCAACTGCCTTGGGCTCTGCCGTCGGCTCAATGGTGCTATCAAAAACTGGATTCAAAGTATGGGTTTCCTATGTGGTGATACGGGGCAACGCGTCCGTCTCTCGAACCGCATCTGCCTGCCAGTCATCGTCATTCGGTTTGCAGAGTGTGTCGCGAGTCGCTGGCTTGATTCGCACACCATGGATTGCATCTTGTTTCAGCTAGGGCCATCTCACCTTGAGATGAATCATGCTGCTGCACGGCGAGGTCCAAAAAACATAAGGGCCATCAAAGCCAGAGCAACCAACGCACTTGAAAGCCGCAGTTGGGACGGGACCGTTTCAGTCTCTGGCCAACCCCAATCCACTCAGGGCCGTTCCCGAAACACCCGGGGCGATTGCTCGCCACTAGAGACACTCTAGCACACTGTCCGCAAATCTGTGCAGAAAAATCTCATGCTGGGTCAGGCTCCAGCTGCAGAATTAGCGCCCTGCCCGCTTTCCTCGCAGCTTACGCAGCGTCTGCGCAGGCAGCAGAAAAAGATTCGCCAGAACACTCGCCTTCGCTCCGACCCACTGCCATCTCCGCGCCAGCGGCAGAGGCAAACGCAACACCGGCCACACCAGCACCCAGAAGCGCGGATTCCCGGCAAAAGTTCTCCTCAGCACGGCCCCTGTTGCGCTCAGACCATACCGGTCACCGGCGTTCCCTGTTCGCATCTGCAGCAGCGTCTCCGGAAACCACTGCCGCAGCGTGTAGTTCACAAACACCTGCGCCACTCGTGGATGCCGAGGCATCAACCGGTGCACCAGCTTTGCAAAGCGTTCGCCGAAGACCTCCGCCAGACCGTATCCACCGGAGTTCATCTCGCGTCCCGAAACCCACTTCTGCCACAGAACAAGACTCTGGCGATGCTGGTCCAGTAGCGGCAAGGTCCAACTCAACTGTGTCAGGTTCGTTCCCAGGAAAGCCTCCGGCGCCTCTGCCTCAAGCTGCAGGAATCGTTCTCGATTACTGATGATGCCCGTAATGAACGTCACCATCACATTCATCATCACGGCCAGCGTCCGCGCAGAGGTCACGATCTCCGCCTCGCGTCCGTAGGCATCGCCCTTATACTCCGCGCGCCAGTCCTTCGAGAAGGCCTCCGCGGAGAGATACACAAAGTCATACTCCGCACCACGCAGGTGCCCCAGCACGCTTGCAATCGCACCCGGCCGAAGGATGTCATCGTCTCCACAGAGCCAGAAGTATTTGCCGCGCGCCTCGCGAAAGCAGAAGACGAAGTTGGCATCCGAACCGATGTTCTCCGCCTGCCGCACAGAGCGCAACCGCGCCCCCGCATCGATGGCCGCCTGCACCACCGCAGGCGTCTCGTCGGTCGAGCAGTTGTCCGAGATCAAAAGCTCTACATCGTCCACACCTTCGAGCTGGGGCAAAAGTACAGACAGAAACTCACGCAGATACTCCGCGCGTTGATAGGTGGGGATAGCAATCGTAAGCAGAGGCCGTGTCTCAGGCATGCCACAGCCGCCGGTACTTCACAAACGTGTACGAACCCATGCCAATGCCGATCAGGAGCGTCGCCGTCAGATGCCCGGCCGTCATACCCGTCGGCCCATACCAACGCCCCAGCGTCAGCGTCGACGTCGCCACGACGACGCCTCCCAGAACGGAGTTGAGCAGGAATTTTTCCTGCTTGTGCGCTCTCAGATACAGAGCCATGGACGACACCGCGAGGTTCAAACACATCGTCGCCAGCAGCAGCGCAAACGGAAGCGGCGACAGAAGTCTCTGCGCAAACTTGATATGCTCGTGCCCCATCAGGATTACCAGCGACCACACGACCACTGAACCCGTCACACACAACAACATCGTCTGCGCCACGGAGCGAAAGAAGAGCCGGTCCAATGCGCCATACTCGCGCCGCGCGATCATGTTGCCAAAGAGCGCGGCCTTGGTGTTGATCCACGCCACCGCCACCGCCGCCAGAGCATTGGAGATGTTCAGCGACATGCCCATCTGCCCGGCGACCACCGGTCCATAGAAGCGCAGCAGCACCGGATTGAAGAGCTGAAAGATCAGGTAGCCGGAAGCCCACGAGATCGCGACCCGCCATTGAAACGGCCACACCTCTGTCCCCCACTCGATCGCATGCTCCCCCACAGTCATGCGCAGCAAACCAACCAGCAGCTTGCGGCGCGTCCATAGAAAATACGCCCCTGCAATCGCCTGCCCGGCGATCTGCATGGAAGGCGCAAACAATCCACGATGGAGCAGAAGTGCCGACCACGCCAGCGACGACCCCAGGATCGACTGCGTAAATCGCGTCCGCGCCACGCGACTCACCATCCCGCAGCCTTCGAGGAACGAAAAGATCGGATCGATCTGAAACGTAAAGCACGACGCCAGCACGACCGCGATCCATGGACCGCGCCACGCCGTATCGCCCGCTCCAGGGCTTCCCGCAAAAAAGCGCCAGCCCACGGGCAGTAGAACGCAGCCCATCAGAACAGCCGCCAGCGTGTACCACTTCACCGCTTTCTGCAGAACGGAGGCGAGCCTCTGACGCGCACGCAGATCGCCCAACACGCGCCCGTCATCCAGAATCTCCAACTGTGCGGTCTCATGCGTAGCCATCTGCAGAACCACCACAGAAAAGCCAAGTTCAAAGACGATCTGCAGAGCGACCAGAGATCCGAAGGTGTAATAAAAGCCCTGCTGAGCCCGTGAGAGCGTATGCGCAATCAGCGCGACCGTGATCAGCCCCGCCGAGGAAGACCAGCCGCGCGCCAGAATCGTATACCCGATGGCACGGTCGACTCCCGCTCGCTTGAGCGTTCGCCTCCACAGCGAAGGCCTGATCCCCTGCCCCGCCAGAGGCAGACCATCGGCCACCGGCGTCAGGTCAGAGACCATCGCCGCTTCCTCATCCATCCGCACGAGATCTCTTCCCGTTTTCTCTGGCATTTCTCTCGTCGGCACGAAGGAGAAAGCCCCTCGGCATGACCTCCAGTCTACAGTGCGCATACAAAATCCGCAGCGGCGCGCACCCCGCAGAACGTATCCTAAAGCCCATGCAACCGCCGCTCCTGATCGCAGTTATCGTGCTCTACCAGCGGCAACCCCAGGAGAGTGAAGCCTTCGTCTCGCTCTCTGCTCTTCTGCAACAGGAACCGGGCATGCGCGAACGGATCCACATCCTCCTCTAC
>JAHFTZ010000041.1 GCA_023265355.1 Terriglobus sp. | reverse complement strand
CTTATCCCACAATGGACTTCGCAATGCCGTTGATCCCGATCGGCTGATTCGTTGGAAGATCCTGAGCGAGACCCACGATCATGCCTAGAAACGTTCCCGCCATCTGGCTTCGCTGGGAGACGGAAAAGAAGATCACGATAATCAGCGGCAGGTCCAGAAAATCGTACCGTGGGAAGAGATGCGGCAGATAAACCCCGAGGAAGAGCGCAAACAACACGATCACCGCCGTCACCACAGGGGGGAAGGTGTGCTGCTCCAATGCGCGCCGGGTTGAAAGTCCACGTCTTGCCATAGTCAAACTCGAGTCACCAACTACTCGGGCGTCTCCTTCTTTGGCGTAGCGGCGGGGCGAGAAGTGGATGTTGGAGGAGGTGCGGATGTGGCGCTATGAGGCGCTCCCGGTGTGAGGTCGACCGCTGGCGCAGCCGCTCCCGGCGAATACCGGTCCGGATGCAGTGCAGGCGCGGCCTTTGCAGGGCCCTCAGGCACCGCCGGTGCTGGCTTTTCTCCGGCCTTGGTTACGGGAACAGCTTCGCCCGGATCATGCAGGCCCGGCAGATGCTCCGCCACGATCTCCGAGGCGCGCTTGGTGGCAATGGCCTCTTCCGCCGTCAACTCACTCGGAGGAATCGCCTTCAGATCGGCGGCTGTCTCCGTGATGACGAGGACCTCTTCCAGGCGGTCCAGATCCGCCGCCGCCTTGATGGTGATGGCGGTATACGGCTGATGCTCCGGATCGGGCGCGATCGTCTTCACCGTACCCACGGCAAGACCCCTCGGAAAGATGCGATCTCCACCCGAAGTCACCACCCTGTCGCCAGGATGGATGCGATTGTCCGGAAGCAGGTTCACAATCTGCGGGACGCCGTTCGTCGATCCCCGCAGAATCCCGCGAAGCCGCGTGTTCTCCAGGATCACCCCCGCGCCCGCACTGTAATCGTTGATCAGCAGAACCTCGGAGGTGGTGGGATAAACGTTGCGGATCTTGCCCACAATGCCATCCGGTGTGATGACCGCCATGTCGGGGCGCAGGCCGTCGCGTGAGCCCTTGTCGATGTTCAGAACGCGCGAGAGATCGCTTCCGCTGCTTCCGATTACCTGCGCGGCGACTGTCTTGGAGACATACTGCTGGCGAAACTCCAGAAGCGCACGCAGTCGCTGGTCCTGCCGTGCATCCTCGGCGATGGCCGCTTCGTGCAAGTGGAGCTGTGCCAGTTCGGACTTCAGTTCCAGGTTCTGCTGCCGTGTGTGGCGAAGGTCAATATAGCCATGCCAGGCGTTGCGCAAGCCGTGGCCCGTGTTGGTCAGGAGCTTCTCCGGAGGGGAGAGGATCGCGTTCATCCACAGGCGCAGGAGCCGGATATGGTGTCCGTCCGCGCGTCCGGCATAGTCGGGCCGTCGCACCTGTGTTGCCAGTGCGATCGTCTGCACCAGCAACACTGCGATCAGAACCAGCCCGTTTCTATACCGCTGAAAAAATGATTCCATGTTCCGCGGAGGATATTAGTCGATCGAGATCTTGCGCAGGAGCTTGAAGTCCGAAAGCATGCGTCCAGTACCCAGAACGACCGATGCGAGAGGATCATCCGCAATCGAAACGGGCAGGCCCGTCTCTTCGCGAATGCGGCGGTCCAGGTTCTTGATGAGAGCGCCGCCACCCGTCAGCACAATGCCACGATCCGAAATATCCGCCGAAAGCTCGGGAGGGGTGCGTTCCAGGGCAACGCGGATCGCGTTCATGATGGTCGCAATGCACTCGGCCAGGGACTCGCGAATCTCGGAGTCATCGATGGTGATCGTCTTCGGCACACCTTCGATCAGGTTGCGCCCCTTGATCTCGTAGGTCAGCGGCTTGTCCAGAGGATAGGCCGAACCGATCTCGATCTTGATCTGCTCCGCCGTGCGCTCGCCGATCAGCAGGTTGTACTTGCGCTTCAGGTAGTTGATGACGGCTTCGTCCATCTGGTTCCCAGCCATGCGAACCGAACGCGAATACACGATTCCGGCCAGTGAAATGACTGCGATGTCCGTAGTTCCGCCGCCGATATCCACAACCATATTGCCGCCCGGTTCCGTAATGGGCAGACCCGCACCGATGGCGGCCACCATCGCCTGCTCCACGAGGTAAACCTCGCTGGCCTTGGCGCGATACGCGGAATCCTCGACAGCGCGTTTTTCAACCTGCGTAATCTCGCTCGGCACACCGATGATGATGCGTGGATGCACCAGCATCTTGCGGTTATGTGCCTTTTGAATGAAGTAGTTGAGCATCTTTTCCGTATGGCGGAAGTCGGCGATCACACCGTCTTTCATAGGGCGGATGGCCACGATATTACCCGGCGTGCGGCCAATCATCTCTTTCGCCTCTTTACCGACCGCCTCTACCTCGTTGGTGAGCTTATTCACGGCGATAATCGAGGGTTCGTTCACGACAATGCCCTTGCCATGAGCGTAGACCAGCGTATTGGCCGTTCCCAGATCGATCGCAAGATCGTTCGAAAACAGGCTGAAGAGCGAGCGAAAATTGCGCGCGCGTGAAGACCGCATCTGATAACCGTTCTGTGACATGTGCTTGATTTCCTGACGAAAGACGCTTTATCGATTGTAACCGTCGAAAATACCGTGGATGCCCTTCTTCTGGTGCATGGAACCTGCGCAGCCATTGCCTGCATGTTCATCATCCCGAGCCGAAGCCAGTTCTTAGGAAGTCGGCCTCCGGCACTGCACTAAAATGGACTCCTGAGAAGGAGTTTGATTGAAATGGTGATTGGCGTACCGAAGGAAGTAAAAGATCACGAGAGCCGGGTTGGTATTACTCCAGCCGGTGTGAAGGCGCTTGTAGACGCAGGGCACAAAGTCCTCGTAGAAACTAAAGCTGGCGAACTGTCCGCTTTCCCCGACGACGAATATCAGGCTGCCGGTGCAGAGATCGTCGGCTCAGCCTACGACACGTGGCGTCTCGCCGATATGGTCGTCAAGGTCAAAGAACCCGTTGAGAAGGAGTACCAGCACTTCCGTCCAGGTCTTGTCCTCTTTACTTATCTGCATCTCGCGCCCATCGCCGGACTGACCAACGCGCTTCTGGAAAAGGGTGTGATCGGCATCGCCTACGAGACCGTTCGCGATCGCGTCGGCTCTCTGCCGCTCCTGACTCCGATGAGCGAAGTGGCAGGCCGTCTCAGCGTGCAGGTCGGCGCAGCCTATCTGCAGAGAGAGCATGGAGGGCGTGGCGTTCTCCTGGGCGGTGTCCCCGGTGTGCCTCCAGGTAACGTGGTGATCATCGGCGGCGGTGTCGTCGGTGTCAATGCAGCCAAGATGGCTCTCGGCCTCGGTGCGAAGGTTACGCTCATCGATCTCAATCTGAATCGCCTGCGCGAGCTGGACGACATCTTCAACGGACGCCTCTACACACTTGCGTCCAACAGCTACAACATCCAGCGCGCGGCCAGCGAGGCCGACCTCCTGATCGGCGGCGTCCTGATTCCAGGCGCAGCTGCGCCTAAGTTGGTCACAGCGGAGATGGTCAGCAAGATGAAGCTTGGCGCCGTGATCGTCGACGTCGCCATCGACCAGGGCGGCTGCATCGAAACCGCGCGTCCTACAACGCACAGCGACCCGTCCTACATCGTCGACGGGGTCGTGCACTATTGCGTGACCAACATGCCTGCGGCGGTGCCGAATACCTCTACCCTCGCCCTGACCAACGCCACCTTCCCCTACGTGCTGAAGCTGGCCGCGCTGGGTGCACGGACGGCCATCCGCGAAGATGCCGGGATCGCAGAAGGTGTGAACACGTACAACGGCGTTCTTACCTACGAAGCCGTGGCCCAATCGCAGGCACGCGATTGGACCCCGGTGGCAAAGCTGGTCTCTTAGCGACATCGGCGGCTCTTCTCCACGGCCTATAATCTGCCTTTGAGGGGGCCGCCGTTGCCAGCTGCACCACCACGCACGCCACCGCACTCGAACCGGCGCAAAGTCGCCGCGATCGTGCTGGGCGTCTGCCTGCTGATTCTGCTGCTGGCCCTACTCGCTCTCAACGCCTTCAACTCCGTCCGCCTGCTCAGCCCGAATACGACCGGACAGATCTTCCTCTTCACCGCGCTCTCTGCGGTAGCCTTCCTCCTCTTCGTCGTTCTGCTCGTTCTGCTCGTCCGCAACGTCCTGAAGCTCTACGCAGAGCAGCGCAGCCGCGTCCTGGGTGCGCGCCTACGCACACGCATGCTCTGGGGAGCCGTTCTGCTCTCGCTCGTTCCCATCAGCTTCATGTTCTGCTTCAGCTACCTGCTGATGAACCGCGCCGTCGAGCGCTGGTTCTCGCAGCCCGCAGCCGAGCTCAGGGAGGACTCCACGCAGGTGGCGCTTGAGCTCGCGCGTTATGTCGCTGCAAATGCGCGCGCGGAGTCTTCCGACATCGCCGCGGCTCTCAGCACACCCAAAGGTACGCTGGTCAACGATCCCGACGCGATCCGGCGCGAACTGGAACAGCACGAGGTGACCCTCCAGGGCGGCTTTGTGATGATCTTCTCTGCTGGGCAGCCGATCGCGCAGTTTCATCGCCCCGCTGGATTCAACAGCGCCACCATCCGCAGCTGGATTCCCCGCATCGCCACGGAGGACCCTCTTGCCCCCCCCACTTCGCAGATCCCAGACAAGGTCACCGGCACGATCGATCACATCCTTCTGGATGCTGTCCAACGTACCGATGAGCCTGTCGTCACCATCGGAACCACGGACTACAGCATCGGCTCCATCTGGATAAGGGAGGGGGGACTCGTGGTAGTTGCGCTTCCTCTGCCCGCCGGTATGAGCGCGACCATCGCCCGCCTGCAGGGTGCAGCCGAGCAATACTGGACGCTCTTCCATCTGCGGCGACAGATTCGCACCACTTACATGCTGCTGATGCTCATGATCACCGGCCTCGCCATGTTCGCGTCCACATGGCTTGCGCTGTATCTCTCCAAACAGGTCACACGTCCCGTGGAGGCCCTGGCCGATGCCATGGAGGAGATAGCGCGGGGCCATTACGACCATCGCGTCGCCGAAACCGCCACCGAAGAGCTTGGTGAACTGGTGCACTCGTTCAATATGATGGCCGCGGATCTTGACCAGAGCCGCCGACAAGTGGAGCACTCCACGCTCCAGGTCTACGAGGCCAACGCCGCCATCGAGCGCCGCCGCCACGAACTCGAAACCATGTTGCAAACCATTCCCAACGGCGTTGTGATGATGGATGCGCAACAGCGCATCGTCGTCGTCAACCGCGCCTTCAGCGAGATGCTCGACCCTGGTGGTCAGCGCCCCTTCACCGGCTCGCTCCTCCGCAATGTGCTCCCCGTCGACGCTCCGGAGCCCATCGAGCGTCTCCTCCAGCGCAGCCACCGCATGGGCACAGCCTCCTCCGAGATGGAGATGCAGTCACCCAACGGAACGCTGAACATTGCGGCCACGGCGTCCATTCTGGAGACGGGCATCGGAAGCGACCGCAAGGCCACGGGCTATGTGCTGGTCCTCGAAAATGCGACGCAGCTTCTCCGCGCGCAAAAGCAGTCGGCGTGGAAAGAGGTCGCTCGCCGCGTCGCGCATGAGATTAAGAACCCTCTCACTCCGATCTCGCTTTCTGCCGAACAGATCCGCCGCCATATTGGCCGCCTGAAAGACCTGCTTCATGCCGCAGAGCTCAGTTCGCCCTCGATTGAGGTCATCCATCGCTCCAGCGAAGTCATCAGCAGCTCCGTGGAAAGCATGCGGTCCCTCGTCGACCAGTTCTCGTCGCTGGCGGAGTTTCCCAATGCACGGCCTCGACCGTCGGATCTCAATGAGATCGTCAGGCAGTCGCTCGCTCTCTTTGCCGGACGTCTCCAGGGCACGGAGGTCGTCTGCAAGCTGGAGCCGGGGCTGCCGCTGGTGATGGCGGATGCAGAGGCCTTCAAGCGTGCTCTTTCGAACCTGATCGACAACGCCGCCGAAGCCATGCAGGGAAGCCTCGTCCGCGAGATTCACGTCGTCACCTGTCTTGCCGATGACGCCGGTATGGTCTCCCTCTCCGTTGCGGATACGGGGCCAGGTGTGACCACAGAGATGCGCGACCGCCTCTTCCTTCCTTACTTTTCGACGAAGCAGCGCGGTACGGGCCTCGGTCTTACAATCGCGGCTAAAATTGTGCAGGACCATCAGGGTTCAATTCGCGTCGAGAAAAATATGCCCACCGGCGCAAAATTTATCATCCATGTCCCGGTGGTGCAGGCGTATCCGGCCGGTGACGCACCTGAAGTGGTTCACGCAACGGGAGAAGATAAAGCATGAACCACATCCTGGTTGTGGATGACGAAGCCGACATCCGCACCTCGCTCGAAAGTATTCTCCGCGACGAGGGCTACGCGGTTACCTCCACCGGCACCGCCACGGAGGCGCTCGAACTCATCCGCGACGTGGAGTACGACGTTGTGCTACTGGACATCTGGCTGCCCGACGGCGATGGCCTCGACGTGCTGGCTGAGATCCGCGCGATGGGCTCCACCAGCACGCCGGAGGTCGTCATTATCTCCGGCCACGGCACCATTGAATCCGCCGTGCGTGCGACAAAGCTGGGAGCTTACGACTTCCTGGAAAAGCCGCTCTCTCTGGAGCGCACACTTGTTCTGCTGAAAAATGCCGTCAAAGCGCACGCGCTCAAGAGCGAGAACGCGGAGTATAGGCAGCAGCTTGCAGCGAAGGCCTCGCTTACCGGCGAGAGCGTTCCCTTGAAAGCCCTGCGTCAACAGATCAAGCTGATGGCTCCTACGAACGGTCGTGTTCTGATCTATGGCGAATCAGGCACAGGCAAAGAGCGCATCGCGCGCACCATGCACACCGAAAGTCTTCGCGCTGAGCGGGTCTTTGTGGAGCTCAACTGCGCGGCCATCCCGGAAGACTTTATCGAAAGCGAACTCTTCGGCTATCGCCACGGCGCGATCCCCGGCGGAGCGCAGGAAAAGCGCGGCACCTTTGAACGCGCGGATGGAGGCACGCTCTTTCTCGACGAGGTAGGCGACATGAGCCTCAAGACGCAGGCCAAAGTGCTGCGCGCACTCGATGAGCAAAGCTTTCTTCCCGTCGGTGCTTCCAATCCCGTACACGTCGATGTCCGTCTGATCGCAGCCACCAACAAAGACCTAGAAGAAGAGATCGCACGCGGAAACTTCCGCGAAGATCTCTTCTATCGCCTCAACGTCATCCCGTTCTTCGTTCCCCCACTGCGCGACCGCCGCGAAGATATTCCGCCCCTCGTGCAGGAGTTTCTGGACGAGTTCGGACGTCAGTACGGTCGTCCACGCATGGAGATCGCCGACGACGCGATCAAGATCCTGCAGCAGTACCAGTGGCCCGGAAATGTGCGCGAACTGCGCAACCTCATTGAGCGCGTCGTGATCCTGAACCCGAAGGCGCGGCGCATCGAGCGTAAGCATCTTCCCGCTCTTGTCTACCGCGAGATTCCCCGCGACGGAGCCCGCTCGAAGCCGGAAGAGTTCTCCACGCTGACCGAGGCACGCGAGGCCTACGAGCGCGACTTCATCTTGAAAAAGATGGACGAACTCAACGGCAACGTAAGCCGTACGGCAGAGGCACTCGGCATCGAGCGAAGCCACCTCTACCGCAAGATGAAAGCCCTCGGCATCGCTGTCCGCGACTGAGACTATTCTTCGTGGCCTTTTGTGCGCACCTTGTCGTCAGCCTGCTTGGAAGCCATCTCTTCCAGCTGTCTGCGCCAGTCGAGCTCTTCTACAAACCCACGTGAACTGCGCCAGTCGTCCTTCACCTTCACGAAGAGCTCCAGGAAGACGCGCGTTCCGACCAACGACTCGATCTCTTTGCGCGCAGCAGTTCCGATCTGCTTCAGCATCGCGCCCGCGCGTCCGATCACGATGGCCTTCTGGCCCGTGCGCTCCACGTAGATTGCTGCAGAGATCTTCGTCAGCGGATTGGTCTTGCTTTTGGCCTCTTCCCACGCCTCCACCACCACCGCAGAGGCATACGGAACCTCTTCACCGGTAAACATCAGGATCTTTTCGCGAATCAGTTCTGCCGCGAGAAATCGCTCCGGCTGATCGGTGAGCTGATCCTTCGGGAAGTAGCGCTGGCCCTCAGGGAGACGCTTTACGACGGCGTCCAGCAGAACCTCCAGGCCGTCTTTCTTCTTTGCGGAGATCGGAATCACTTCGGCGAAGTTGTACTTCTCACTCCAGTGCGCGATCAACGGAAGAAGCTCCGCGCGCGGTACGGAGTCGATCTTGTTCAGCACCAGCAGCACAGGCGAGTCGACGTTCTTCAGGAGCGAGAGCGCAAAGGTATCTTCCTCGGCGGACATCGCTTTGCGATCGCGTGTGAAGGGCTTGTCCGACTTCAACTCCGCAGGCAGGCGATGCGTCGCATCCACGATAAACAGGACGACATCGCGCGACTCCAGGGCGTCGTAGACCTCCTGCATCATGCGCTTGTCGAGGTGAGAGCTCGGTTTGTGTACGCCGGGGGTATCCACCAGCACGACCTGCGCCGCACCACGGCCCGGGTCTTTGGCGACCTTCTTCCGTATCGGAAGTTCCAGAACACCAAGGATGCGGTTCCGCGTGGTCTGCGGTTTGTGGGTGACGATGGCGATCTTTTCGCCCAGCAAGGCGTTCAGCAGCGTGGACTTTCCTGCATTGGGGCGACCGACGATAGAGACGAATCCGGAACGAAGTGGCATCACTCTCTATTATGCGCGTCGAATGCCTGTGTTCAGGCCTGGCGAATGGGCGGCATCAGACGCAGACGCACGCGATCCACGCGCCGCGCCGTCGACGCCAGCACCTCGATGCGCAGGCCGTCTTCCTCCACTACCTCGCCCGGAAGCGGGATATGTCCGGCAATCTCGCTCACCAAACCGCCCACGGTAGTGGCCTCGTAGTGGGTAGGAATGCGCAGTTCGGCGGTTTCCACGGTCTCTTCCGCGTTCTCTTCTGCGGGCGTCTCCTCCGCCAGAAGATCGCGCAGGCGCGCCACGTCGAAGCTTCCCGGCAGAATGTAGACGCCGCTCTCCTCGCGCAGAGGAGCGTCTGGATCGATCACATTCTCCTCATGCTCGTCCGCAATCGAGCCAACGATGGCCTCGATCAGATCTTCGATCGTGACTAGGCCAGCCACCGAACCGTACTCGTCGATCACAATCGACATGTGCTGTTTCGCACGCTGCATCTCCCGCAGCAGTTCGTTCACGCGCTTCTGCTCCGGTACATACGCTGCGGCATGCTGAATCTCGCGCAGGTTGCGGTGCGTGGCCTCCGTATCTGGAATCTGCAAAATATCGTGCGCAAACGCGATGCCCGTAATGTTGTCCACCGTTCCGGAGTACACAGGGACGCGGGAAAAAGCGTGGACCTGAAGCTGGTCGGTGAACTCCGCCACGGTCATCGACTCCGGAACGGCGTACATCTCCGGTCGCGGCGTCATCACGTCCAGCACGACCATGTCGCCAAACTCCACGACGGAGCGCACCAGAGCGCGATCACTCTGCTCCAGGATGCCTTCTTCTTCACCCGCTTCGAGCAGCGCATCCACGCCCTCGGAGGGATGTTCCTCTTCCTCTTCTTCGTTGGGCTCCGCCAGCGAGGCAATCGACCACAGCAGGCTCAGCATCAGCGTAACCGGAAGCATGATGTAGAAGAGCGTCTGGTAGAGAAGACTCATCTTCGCTGCCCAGAGGCCCTTGGTGCGCGCGAAGAAGACCTGTGGCAACATCCGGTCGAAGAGGATGATGACCAGGACCAGCTCAAAAGCCGTCTCGCCGAGACTGCCCCAGGTGTAACCCTTGGCGGCAAGCTTTACGCCGAAGATTAAGGCGATGGCCGCAAGAGCACTCTGCCGCAGAATCGAAGCGGACAACGCCGTCGAGTCGCGCGAGAGCTTCAGCCTGGGCCCTACCAGCCGCGTCCAGGCATCGAGATTCTCCTGGTATTCGCGGGCCAGGAATTTGCCCATCTCGGAGTAGACGCGGTCGGCATACGCCGCAAGAGAGAGCACTCCTAAAAGAATTAGG
>JAHFTZ010000449.1 GCA_023265355.1 Terriglobus sp. | reverse complement strand
CACTGCTGAAAGTAGGTGAACTGCGTGCTCTCCTGGCCGTCCAGCATGACCTGCCAGCCGACGCCCCAGGCTCCGCCCACGGGCCACTCCCAGTTGTCTTCTTCAAACTTGATGTCGTGCTCTTCCAGCACGATCCCAATCGCCTTCAGGCTTTCGAGATAAAGCTCCTGCACGTTGGCTGGTGGTGGCTTGAGAATCACCTGCAGCTGCGTGTGCTTGTAGAGACGATTCGGATTCTCGCCGTAGCGACCATCCGCGGGACGGCGCGAGGGCTGCGCGTAGGCGATGCGTACAGGCTTGGGACCGAGGACGCGCAGGAAGGTGTCCGGGGACATGGTGCCTGCGCCGACTTCGACGTCATACGGCTGCTGTACGACACAGCCCTGCGCGGCCCAGAACTGCTGGAGCCTGAACAGGAGTTCCTGAAATGTGAGGGATACTTTTCGCTCTGCTACTGCCGCCATGCGTCTGCCCGTTGCTCTCCGTGAGGAATCTTTTGATTCTACAAGAGAGCAACGGGCTATCGCTGCGGTTGCGTTGCCTTCAGACCAGACGAAAGATTCGCCTGGATGAGATACAGAAAGGGAGCAATCGTCACCCATCCGAGAAAATACCACTTGACTCCCGACAAACTTGCCCTCGCCAGAGAAGGCCCGTAACGAAAAAACAAGAACAGCGTACTCCCAACGACAAGGGCAATTACGAGCAAAAGCAGGACGAGCATGAGCCTTAGAAGCCAAAGGGAAAATACTCGAATTCGCACGCCCTGCTCCTTTCTTATGCGGTTAATGAGGGAGGAGCCACGGAAGGATCGGCACCGAGTTCTTTGTTAGGGGCTGCACCGAGCGTGAAGACCAGGTGCGCGCCGTTGGCGATCTCCGTGTGCTTGACCCACAGGCGATCGAGCGGCTTGCCGTTGAGCGTGGCCGACTGGATATACGCGTCGTCGACCGAGGTACGCTTCGCTTCGATCACCAGCTCACGACCTCCGCCCACACGAACGCTGGCGCGGTTGAAGCGAGGAGCCGTCAGAACATACGTCGCACTGACGGGATCGACGGCGTAGAGGCCGAGGGCGGCCATGACGTACCAGGCCGACATCTGTCCGCAGTCCTCGTTGCCGGAGAGGCCGTCGAGATCGTTGTGGTACAGCGTGTCAAGAACTTCCTTGACGCGCTGCTGCGTCTTCCACGGCTGTCCGGCGTAGGTGTAGAGGAAGAGGATGTGATGGCTGGGCTCGTTGCCGTGCACGTACTGGCAGATGAAGCCAGTCATGTCGGAGACGTTCTCGTTGCTTACGCCGGGTTCCTGCGCGAAGAGATCGTCGAGCTTCTTCAGGTACGCTTCGCGTCCGCCGAAGAGGTCGATGTAGCCCTTCACGTCGTGCTGCACGCCGAAGGTGGACTGCCAGGCGTTGGACTCCGTGTAGTCGCGATGCTCCTTCGTGTGTCCGGTCGCCTTGGGATTGAACGGCATGGCCCACTTACCGTCGGTCATCTTGGCGCGGAGGAACTGCGTCTCCGGATCGAAGAGGTGGCGGTAGTTCTTGGAGCGCTCGCGCTGGATGGCGGCGTCATCGCTGCGACCGACGGCATCCGCAACATGAGCGCAGGCCCAATCGTTGTAGTCGTACTCGATGAGCTTGCTGACCGACTCGCCGTGCTTGTCGGCGGGGATGTAGCCGAGCTTGCGGTAGTCTGCAAGGCCCATGTAATCCTCGTCCATGTTGCGCTTGCGCATCTGCTTGTAAGCGCGGTTCCAGTCGATGCCGGGGAACTTCTTCACGCAGGCTTCGGCCATGACGCTGGCGGAGTGATAACCCGTCATGCAGAAGGTCTCTCCACCCTGCAGCGGCCAGACGGGCATGCCGCCCGGGCTCTCCTCTGCCATGCGCACGAGACAGTTCACGAGCTGCGGAACGCGCTCCTGCTGCCACAACGTGAACGAAGGATGGAGGGCGCGGAAGGTATCCCACAGCGAGTAGGTGCTGTAGTTATGCTGACCGGGATCCACGTCGTGCACCTTCTGGTCCATGCCCCGGTACTGGCCGTTGACGTCATCGGCGAGCGTGGGCGCGCACATCATGTGGTACATCGCGGTGTAGAAGATCTTCTTGTCGTTCTCGTTGTCCGTCTCGATCGTCATCTTCGACAACTCACGCGCCCATGTCTGCTTGGCGCGCAGACGCGTCTGGTCGAAGGCCCATCCCGGCTGCTCTTTTTTGAGATTCAGCATGGCGTTTTCGGCGGAGACCATCGAGATACCGACTTTGACGAGGATCTTTTCGCTGGCCGCGGTCTTATAGTGAACGACGGCGTGCAGCATCTTGCCCTTTACTTCCGTACCGCTCTGCTTCTCCTTGTTGGAGTAGAGATCGGCGCTGGCGAAGGGCTTGGAGAACTGCATGGCGAAGTAGATCTGCCGTGTGGGAGCCCAGTTATGAATGACGCGGCCACCGGTGATCGTGTCCGTACCGACGATCTTCATCTCGGCGCTGCCAACCGTCTTCTCCGGATTGTTTGCGGAGTGGAAGAGATCCAGAACGAAGTGAGAAGCATCGCTTGCCGGGAAGGTGTAGCGATGGAAGCCCGTGCGATCGGTCGTCGTCAACTCGGCCTTGATGCCGGGCGTTTCCAGCATCACGGAGTAATAGCCGGGCTCCAGAACTTCAGTGCCGTGGGAGAAGCGCGAACGGTAGCCCTCTTCGGGATTTTC
>JAHFTZ010000448.1 GCA_023265355.1 Terriglobus sp. | reverse complement strand
AGCCGGAGCGTACCGCGTTCGACATAGGGAAGAAAGGCGTCCTGCTGTGCCTTGTTGAAGCGGTGAATCTCGTCGATGAAGAGGATCGTACGCGAACCCATCGCCGCCGCCTTCTCCGCATCCACCATCACCTGCTTGATTTCTTTGATCCCGCTCATAACAGCGGAGAACTCGATAAAGCTCGCCTGCGTCATACGTGCGACGATCTTGGCCAGCGTCGTCTTGCCCGTGCCCGGGGGGCCCCAGAAGATCATCGAGGCGGGGTCGTCGCGCTCCAGTTGGAGACGGAGCGGCCCATCTTTCCCGACGAGATGCGTCTGCCCGGCAAACTCATCCAGCGTTCGCGGGCGCATGCGTTCTGGAAGCGGAGCGTCCCGCGCGATTCTCTCTTCAGCGCGCTTCGGCTGAGTTTCCACGCCAAAGAGGTCCATCAGAGTTGCCTCCGCTGTACGGAAGCGGCATAGAGCATGAGCGATCCCGCAACTGCGGCGTTCAGGCTTTCCACTGCGCCCGGGCAAGGAATCGTCACCCGCTCGTCCGAGAGCGCCAAGAGCTCAACGCTCAGTCCGGCGCCTTCGTTGCCGATCATTACGGCGCATGCTCCGCGCAGGTCTACCTCCTCGGGAGTGTCGCCCTCGCGGGCTACCGCAGCGATCAGACGCATGCCAGCACGCTGCATCACGATGATCCGGTCTGTCTCTACCGCAATGACCGGAACCCGAAACACCGATCCGGCCGATGCGCGCAGAGCTTTCTGGTTCCAGACATCCGCCGTCCCAGGCAGGCACAATACGGCCGCTGCCCCAAATGCCTCCGCCGACCGCACAAGGGTGCCCAGATTTCCCGGGTCCTGTATGCGTTCGAGAACGAGGAAGAGTCCTCCAGCCACAGCCGGCATTTTTTCTGCAGGGGGATAGGACAGAGCTGCGATTCCCTGGGAGGTCTCCGTCGCTACTGCGCTGGCAAAGACCTCACGCGAGAGCACGACGACGCTCTCCTCTGCCAGGCCGAACTGAGAAAGAAGTTCCCGGGCATCTTCGCGCACAAAGATCGTCTCCAGTGCCATACCGCTCCGCTGGGCCTCCGCAATCAGGTGCGGACCCTCGATTGCGATCTGGCCTGCCGCCAGTTTTCGACGTCCCTCAAAGGCTGCGCGCAGCTGCTTCACCCTGGGATTTGTCTTGCTTGTGACCACCACCGTCATAGCCCAGATTCTACGCTGCACAAACATCCTCCTCAGCGATACGGGGAGGGCTGTATCCTAGCTGCACCGCGTTACCTTCCCATTTGCCGCAGGAGTTTTCTTTGACCGCAGAGATGTTACGTATCAACGCCGACGAGCCCGAGCCCGAACTCGTGCAGCACGTCGTCCGCTGCCTGGAGAGTGGCATGGTGGCCGCCATCCCGACAGACACCTTCTACGGCCTGGCCGTCGACCCGGTCAATCTCCGTGCCGTCGAACAGATCTACGAGCTGAAGGGCCGTGCCAAGCACAAGCCGCTCTCCCTGCTCATCGCGGACACCGCCCACGCCTATGAACTTGCTCGCGACGTGGACACCGCCTTCGATAAGCTCGCGGAGAAGTTCTGGCCGGGTCCTCTGACGATCATCGTGAAGGCGGGTTCCCGCCTTCCCCTGCGCGTGACCGCCCATACCGGCAATGTGGCTCTCCGCGTTCCCGAGGCCGCTATTCCCCGCGCCGTTGTGAAAAAACTCGGTCTTCCCATCACTGCCACGTCGGCTAACCTGCGCGGCCTGCCCGAGTGCAACTATGCGGCCTGCGTGCGCGATCAGCTCGGTGGACAGATCCCTCTGATCGTTGACGGCGGGCCTACTGCCCGGTCCATCGCCACGACCATCGTCGATCTCTCCGGAGGCGGCAACTCCTGGATGATCCTCCGCGAAGGCGCGATTCCAACGCATGAGATCGCTCTCGCCCTCCAACACTAAAAGGAACGGAGACTATGGCCGCACGTCGCAGATATGCCGGAGAGACGAAGAGATCGCACCCCCTGGGGGCGATCCTTCTGCTCGTCGTTTTGCTGTGTCTGGTGTGGTGCGGCTGGGTCTATTTTCAGATTAGCCGCGTCGCCCAAGGGGATGAAGCGCGGGGTGCGGACGCCATCGCCGTCTTCGGAGCGGCGCAGTATCTCGGCCACCCCTCACCGGTTTATCACGCACGCCTGGACCACGCATTGACCCTCTATCGCCGCAGCATCGCACCCATCGTGATCACCCTGGGGGGCAGTGGCGACAAGCGCTCCGGAGCGACCGAGGGAGGTGTAGGCCGGGATTATCTGCTCGCCAACGGCATTCCCTTCGACCACATCATCGCGGAGACCCGTTCGATCGATACCGAACAGCAGGCAGAGAGCCTTGCAACCATCGCGCACGTCAGGGGTTTCCACCGAATCGTGGTGGTCAGCGACTCCACCCACCTTTTCCGTATTCGCGAACTCTGCCGCTGGCAGGGGCTGGAAGTGATGACCTCGCCGCGGCCGACGCTTGGGCGCATCTCCGCCTACGACGCGTTTAGCCGTACCATGCACGAAATCCTCAGCTATACCTTCCTCCGCATGCACCTGAACATCGGCTGGCTCCATCGCTGGCTCGAAGGCAGGGAAGACGCCGGGTAGCCTCCGTGCGAGCATCCGTCGCCGGGAGACTTCCTGATTTACAATCAAGAGGATTCAGACTCACGATTCGCCGCACCTCGTA
>JAHFTZ010000040.1 GCA_023265355.1 Terriglobus sp. | reverse complement strand
GAAGAGTGGCAACTCGGTCTGGACGTCTATGTTGACGATATCCGTAGGCATGCGTACTTCTCTGAGAAAGAACTGGAGAAGATTTTGGAGGAACCTCCGCAGGCTCTGATAAGCTGCTCGGCATGTCGATGCCAGAACGTATACCCCAGCAGATACAGTGGAAGTTCTATCGCGCAAAGCAACACTACGATGAACTCCGGGACGTACTGCGTGAATACTGGAAAAGCACTCCAGTAAAGCTGAACAAAGACCCTCATACGCCAGATGGATATATCGTTCAGTCCGAGACCGATCCACCTGCAAGGTTTGGTCTTATAGCGGGAGACTTCCTTCAGAATGTACGAAGCTGTTTGGACTATCTGGTCTGGCAACTCGTTATTGCCAATGGAGAAACACCGAACAGAGTAAACCAGTTTCCAGTCTGTGATTCCACAGGCAAGTGGAAGGAAAACATGGAGCGGAATCGGCTAGCAGGAGTTCATCCGGATGCCGTTGATTTGATTCGTTCCTTCCAGCCATGCTTCGACGAAGAGTCCACGACGGCTCCCCACCCTCTCTCCGTTCTTGAAGAGTTGGTAAACGAAAATAAACATCGTCAGGTTCTATTCACTGCGATTGCTCTCGGGCAGTTCCCAAGCGTGCGCCCTCCGGTCGCCTTCGCGGAGTACCAGGTCACCCGTATGCGTGATGGTAAGGAAGTGCCGGGCGAGCGGCTCGTGGCGTTTCTCACGTTCAAAGGGGGGATCGCACACAAACTCGAAGTCGTTAGTGCGCTAGAGATAGTCAGTAACTTCATCGGCTATGACATGCTTCCGCAATTCGAGAAGTTCTTCTGATAGGTTTCTACCTTACACTCGTTCCGCGACGCGGAAGGCGAGCTTCTCGCCCTCCGCATCCACTACGACGTGATCGCCGTGCAGCACCTCGCCTGAGAGGATCCGCATCGCGAGCGGGTCCTGCACCAGGCGCTGAATCGCGCGCTTCAAGGGACGAGCACCGTAAGCCCGGTCGTAGCCTGATTTGAAGATCAGTTGCCGCGCCGAGGGCGTCATGTCCAGCGTGATGCGACGGTCCGCCAGCAGGTTTTCGAGGTCCTTCAGGCGCAGGTCTATGATGTGCGTCAGCTGCGATTCGGCCAGCGGATGGAAGACCACGATGTCGTCCACGCGGTTGAGGAACTCAGGCCGGAACTGCTTGCGCAGCTCGTCCATCACGCGCACCTTCGCGTCCTCAAAGCCATCTTCGCCACTCGCCCACGCCGTCGAAAGCTGGCTCGCTCCTGTGTTCGACGTCATGATGAGCACGGTGTTTTTGAAGTCCACCGTACGGCCTTTGGAGTCGGTCAGACGGCCATCGTCGAGCACCTGCAACAGGACGTTGAAGACATCGGGATGCGCCTTCTCGATCTCGTCGAAGAGAACCACGGCGTACGGTCTGCGGCGAATCGACTCGGTGAGCTGACCGCCTTCGTCATAGCCGACGTATCCCGGGGGTGCG
Source organism: Terriglobus sp. (assembly GCA_023265355.1). Taxonomy (GTDB): domain Bacteria; phylum Acidobacteriota; class Terriglobia; order Terriglobales; family Acidobacteriaceae; genus Terriglobus. The sequence continues at coordinate 8,605 of JAHFTZ010000040.1, read as the reverse complement.
CCGATCAGGCGTGCCACGGCGTGCTTCTCCATGTACTCGCTCATGTCGATGCGCACCATTGCCTGCTCGTCGTCGAAGAGGAATTCGGCGAGAGCGCGCGCGGTTTCGGTCTTACCCACGCCCGTGGGGCCAAGGAAGATGAAGCTGCCGATGGGCCGCTTGGGATCGCTCAGACCCGCGCGGCTGCGACGGATCGCATTCGCCACGGCGGAGAGAGCCTCGTCCTGTCCGACCACGCGTTCGCGCAGGCGCTCTTCCATCTGCACAAGCTTCTGCACCTCGCCCTCCAGCATCTTGCTGACGGGAATCCCTGTCCAGCGCGAGACGATGGCGGCGATGTCTTCCTCGTCCACCTCTTCCTTCAGCATGCGCTGCGAGGTGTCGGAGCCATCCTGCGTGGCTTCAAGCTGGCGCAGTTCTGCTTCGGCGCGCGGAAGATCGCTGTACTGAATTTGGGCCGCGCGCTCCAGGTTGCCGCGCCGTGTCTGGTCTTCGGCTTCGAAGCGCAGGGCTTCCACCTTCTTTTTCAGCTCGGCGATCAGCGTGATCGCGTCACGCTCCCGCTGCCAGCGCGCACGCAGACCGCTTGCCTGCTCCTGCAGCTCCGCCAGTTCTTTCTCCACGACGGCGAAGCGCTCGCGCGAGTTCACGTCTTCTTCGCGCTTCAGCGCCGTGCGCTCGATTTCAAGCGAGGTGGCGCGGCGTTCCAGAGCGTCGATCTCCACGGGCACGCTGCCGATCTGGATGGCGAGCGAAGCCGCAGCTTCGTCGACGAGATCGATGGCCTTGTCGGGCAGAAAGCGGTCCGAGATGTAACGGTGCGAGAGCTCCGCCGCCGCAACGATGGCTGCGTCCTTGATGCGCACGTTGTGGTGCGCCTCGTAGCGCTCCTTCAGGCCGCGCAGGATGGAGATGGTGTCTTCCACGTTGGGTTCGCCGACGTAAACCACCTGGAAGCGTCGCTCGAGCGCCGCGTCTTTTTCGATGTACTTGCGATACTCGTTGAGCGTCGTCGCTCCGATGGCGCGTAGACCGCCACGCGCGAGCATCGGCTTCAGCATGTTGCTGGCGTCGATGGAGCCCTCTGCTGCACCTGCACCCACGAGGGTATGCAGCTCGTCGATGAAGAGAATGATCTCGCCGTTGGAGTCTTCGATCTCTTTCAGAACGGCTTTCAAGCGCTCTTCGAACTCGCCACGAAACTTCGCTCCCGCCAGCATGGAGGCGAGGTCGAGCGAGATCACGCGCTTGTCCTTGAGCGAATCCGGAACGTCGCCGGAGATGATGCGGCGCGCCAGTCCTTCGACGATCGCGGTCTTGCCGACGCCGGGCTCGCCGATGAGCACGGGGTTGTTCTTCGTGCGGCGGCTGAGCACCTGGATCACGCGGCGGATCTCGTCATCGCGGCCGATGACGGGGTCGAGCTTGCCTTCGCGTGCCTGCGCCGTGACGTCCTTCGCGTACTTCTCCAGTGCCTGGAACTTGCCTTCGGGGTTCTGATCCGTGACGCGCTGGTTTCCGCGCACTGCGGTCAGGGCGCGGAGGATCGCATCATGCGTCGCTCCGACGGCTGCCAGAGCAAGCTGCACGGGTTCATTGCGGCCCTGGGCGAGCGCCAGAAGAAGGTGCTCGGTGGAGACGTACTCGTCCTTGAAGTTGTGAGCCTCTTTAAAGGCTTGCTCCAGTACCTTGTTCAGCGCGGCACCGAGGGAGGGAGACTGCTGAGCTCCCTGGATCTTGGGCAGCTTTTCAATGGCAGCATTCACAGTCGAGAGAAGTTGCTGCGGGGGTACGCCGATCTTTTCGAGTACGGGCAGAACGATGCCCTCGCGATCCTCCAACAGCGACGCCATAAGGTGCAGCGGCAGGATCTCGGGGTTACCGTTCTCCGTTGCCTGCTGCCCTGCACCCTGCAGAGCGGCCTGCGATTTGACTGTCATTTTTTCCCAGTTGATTGCCATTGCGTTCGATACCTCTTTCGATCAGAATCCAGGTGCTATAAAGATGCGCGGTCAGGTTCAAAGAGACCGTGACCGCGCATCTTTGTTTCTTCGTGTTCTGTTACTTTGCGGCTTCTACCTGCTTCGGGCTTGCGCCTGTGCCGATCTCTACCTTGATCTGCTTCGGCTTGGCCTCGGGCTTCTTGGGGAGTTCGATGGTCAGTACGCCGTGTTCGTAATTGGCTTTGATCTGCTCGGTGTCCAGCGTCTGGGGAAGAGTGAAGCTTCGGACAAACGCTCCGTAGCGGCGCTCTACGCGGTGGAAGTTCTCTTCCTTATCCTCTGTGGCAAATTTACGCTCGCCACGTACGGTCAGGGTGGTGTTTTCCACGCGAATGTCCACATCCTCCGGACGGATGCCGGGAACTTCAATCCTGAGCGCCAGCTTCTGGGGATCCTCGTAGATGTCCACGGGCGGTGTAAAGGAGCCGGAGTTCAGGCTCTCGGTCTCTCCCGTGGAGGGACGGGCGAAGTCGGAAAAGATGGAGTTCAGGCGGTTTTGCAGAACGGCTACGTCATGAAGGGGGCTGAATCGAGTAATCGTCATCGTCAGAATCCTCTGGATCAAGAATTTCGCGACCCTCGGTCGCTTGGTGGGTTGCTGCCCACACAACATCTGACGCAGGAGGTGAGCGAAAGGTTGCAGAAAATATGAGTGGGTTGCGCTCACTTATGTCCTTGGCATGATCTCCATGAAAATCTCTACAATCTAAGGGTGCCTGTTCGCGTCCGCTCCTTCTCCAAGATCAACCTCGGCCTCCGCATCGGACCCACGCGTCCGGACGGCTTTCATGGCCTGTGTACGCTGTACCAGACCCTGGCGCTACATGATCTCGTGACCGTCTCGGCTATCCGGGCGGCGGAGACGAAGATCTCGCTGGAGTCGAACCACCCTGCCGTTCCTGCCAATGCAACCAATACCGCCTGGCGCATGGTCCTGGCGGCGCTGGAGCGGATGAGGATCACAGCCGAGGTCACGATCCACATCCAGAAGAATCTGCCGATTCAGGGAGGCATGGGTGCCGGTTCCGCGAACGCCGTGGCGGCGCTGCTGGGGCTGGAGCGGGAGTTGGGAGAGGCGCTGTCCGGGCCGGAACGGCTTACGCTGGCGGGAGAAATCGGGTCGGATGTACCGCTTTTCCTCCTGGGTGGGACGTCGGTGGGGCTTTCGCGGGGGGAGGTCGTGGTGCCGTTTCCGGATCTGCCGCCGACGCCGTGCGTAATGGCTGTGCCTTCGGTGGGGGTGTCCACGCCGGCGGCTTTCAAGGAGTGGGACCGCCTTCAAGCTTTGACCGAAGCCACTGGATTCGATAGACTTGAAGAGTTTAGCCGTGTCTACGCGTCTGCCTTTGCACCGGCGGGCATAGGTAGTTCCGGCGCCTCCGGTGTCTTTACTGACGAGATCAGTGAAGACCTGGCCGGGAATCTTCTTCCTGCGCTTGTCCGCACCGGGATTGAAAACGACTTTCAAGAGGTCGTGTTTCAGCAGCATCCCCCCTTGCGCGACATCCTGCACGCCCTTCAGGGTATGGAAGAGACTCCTGTTGAGAAGCGGGCCGTGACGGCTATGCTCTCTGGCTCTGGATCTTCGCTCTTCGGTCTCTATCGGACTGAAGCGGACGCCGTGGCGGCGCAACGGCGCGTTCTGGACCAGGGCACGCAGGCCATCGTCACATCGACCTTGCCGCGCAGCCAGTACTGGAGCAACATGTTCGAAGAGGTGTAAGAAGAAGCAGAAAAATCTGTCTGCTTCGGATTTACCTGGGTTATTGGGCGATCGACTAATGGTAGGTCAAGTGCCTTTGACGCACTTTGTCTAGGTTCGAATCCTAGTCGCCCAGCCAAACTTTTCACGTCCGCGGGCGGACGTTAAGAGCATGAGATTCGCTAGGGCAAACGTGCCTTGGCAGAAGCAAAGAAGCAACCAACGCTAACCGGCTTGGAGGTTTTAGTGAGTGAAGAGATGACGCAGGACGAGATGACGCAGGCGACTCCCAACACGGCAACCATCGTAGATCCTGGCATTCTGCCGGCGGCGATCGCCACTGGGGGGCAACCCGTAAAGGCCGCAGCCGACCGCAAACGTGGACGGCTCTCCGACGATAAGCGCTTCAAAATCTTCAGTGGTTCTGCGAATAAGGCTTTGTCTGAAGAGGTTTGTGCCTTCGTCGGCGTGTCCATGGGACAGACGAAGATGCAGACGTTCTCCGATGGCGAGATTCACTTTCAGCTTCTGGAAAATGTGCGCGGCGCGGATGTCTTTGTCGTGCAGCCCACGTGCTTTCCCGTGGATCAGCATTTGGTCGAACTGCTCATCATGATCGACGCCCTGAAGCGTGCCTCGGCGGGTCGGATTACGGTGGTGATTCCATACTATGGCTACGCGCGGCAGGATCGTAAAGACAGGCCCCGCGTCGCCATCAGCTCCAAGCTCGTCGCCGATCTTCTGCAGACTGCTGGCGCGAACCGCGCGCTTCTGGTCGATCTGCATGCGGCGCAGATTCAGGGCTTCTTCAATATTCCGGTGGATCATCTTTTTGCGTCGCCGGTTCTTGTCTCGCACTTCCGCGATCTCAAGCTGCCGAACCTTACGGTCGTCTCGCCCGATGCGGGTGGCGTGGAGCGCGCGCGCTTCTTCGCGCAGAAGATGGAAGCTCCGCTGGCGATTGTGGACAAGCGCCGCACGGATATCAACGTCACCGAAGTGATGCATGTCATCGGCGATGTAGCCGGACGAAGCTGCATCATCCTGGACGACATTGTGGACACGGCGGGAACGCTGATGAAGACGGTGGACGCGTTGCTGAAGAACGGAGCGACGCAGGTCTACGCCTGCGCTTCGCATGCCGTCCTCTCCGGCGCTGCTGCAGAGCGCATTGCGGCTTCACCGTTGAAAGAGCTTGTGGTTACGAACACCATTCCGCTCCGCGCAGATGCGATCGCGACGGGCAAAGTTAAAGTGCTTTCGATCGCCGGTCTGCTGGGACGCGCTATCGAAAGCATTCATATGGAGACCAGCGTTTCGACGCTCTTCTCTTAGCATTTTCGTTTGTTCGCCAGACCAGCGGCGGGCGTGAACATCACTTAGAGCAGCGGTCCGCATACGGATCGCAAAGGGAGCGGGAACCACTCCGTGCCCGACAGAGGACATCATGGCAACCACAATTCCAGAAGCAATCGCAGCCGTACCCCGTACGGGCAAGTTCAATAAGAACCACGCGCGTCGCGTGCGCGTCTCCGGCCTGATCCCCGCCGTCGTTTACGGCGCTGGGCAGGATTCGGTCGCAGTCACCGTCGACCCCAAGGCCATTACCCGCATTCTGCACTCGGAGTCTGGACACAACACCATCTTCGATCTGAGCGTCGAAGGTACGGGCGTTGTAAAGGCCATGATCGTGGACTGGCAGTATGAGCCGATCAAGGGCAAGCTTCTGCATATCGACTTCAAGCGGATTGCGATGGATAAGGCGATGCGTGTCTCCGTTCCTGTGATGTTGACCGGCGTTCCGGTTGGCGTGAAGAACACGGGCGGCATCCTGGATCAGATTCTGCGCGAAGTGCAGATCGAGTGCCTCCCCGGAGACATTCCTTCGCATATCGATGTGGACGTTGCAGGGCTCGAGCTCTACGGCGCGATCCATATTGCGGATCTGCCGCACGGTGGCAAGATCAAGTTCCTCGAGGACGAAACTGCTCTCGTGGCGCACGTGACCGTCATCAAGGAAGAGGCAGCGGCCGATGTTACCGCGCCTGTTGTTGCCGAGCCGGAAGTGACCAAGGGCAAGGGTAAGCCGGAAGCCGCAGCAGCAGCTCCTGCCGCCGGTGCAGCCAAGCCTGCAGCCAAGAAGTAAAGGGCGCGCGGCGTGAAGCTTATTGTCGGCCTGGGAAATCCAGGTCCCGAATACGTCTTCACGCCGCACAACGCCGGCTTCCTGGCGATCGACCGTATTGCAGAGGATCGCAACGCGGTAGTGAGCAACCGGAGAGGAAGAGCATTGACCGGCAAGGCGGTTCTGGCAGGGCACGAGTGCCTGCTGGCCAAGCCGGAGACGTACATGAACAGCAGTGGAGCTTCTGTGGCCGCTTTGATTCAGGAGCTTGAGCTCGATCCGCAGAAGGATTTGATCGTTCTGTATGACGAGTTGGCGTTTCCCCTCGGCGAGCTTCGGCTCAAGCAGAATGGAAGCGCGAACGGGCACAACGGCGTGAAGAGTATCTCTTCCTCCCTGGGCACGGAAGAGTGGATGCGAGTCCGGATCGGCGTGGGGAGACCCAATGCACCGGATGGAAGAGAGGTTAGGGCCGGAGGAAAGGACTATCTCCTCCAGCCGATGCGCAAAGCAGATCTTGCGCAGATGGATGAGGTTCTCGACCGTGCTCTGCAGGCAGTCGAAGCGATCTTGAAGGATGGCATTGCGAAGGCAATGACACAGTACAACCGCCGCGAGGTGGAGAGCAGTGAGTAACACCGTTGAGCAGTGAGTAGCACCAGTATTTCCAGGCCCCGTCATAGGGGCGCGGAGCAGAACTCCGCAGAAAGCAGAAGCATATGAATCGCACTTATGAAGTGATGTACATCGTCCGTCCGGACATCGACGAAGCCTCCCTCGACGGTCTTGTCGAAGGCTTTAATGCCGTTGTCACCAATGGTGGTGGAGAAGTTACCAACGCAGAGAAGATGGGCCGCCGCCGTCTCGCCTACACCGTACGCAAGTTCCAGGATGGCCAGTTCATCCTTCTGACGATCACTGCCGATGGCAAGGTAGTCCTCGAGCTCGAGCGTCGTCTCCGCGTTACGGAGCAGGTCATCAAGTTCATCACCGTCCGCACAGACGAGGAGAACAAGCGCCTGGCCAAGGTGAAGAAGCATCGCGACGCGCACAAGAAGGTCTCCGACCAGCGTGCAGAGGTTGCACCCACGCAGCAGGCTTCGATCACTGAGCCTATTGCTCCTCCTCCTGAGACCGTTGCAGCCGCTCCCGCAGCAGCCGCAGAGCCCGTACAGGCTGAGTCTGAGCAGACGGAAGCCGCAGCGACCGCAAACGCATAAAGATCTTCGATCTCAAGATGTACCGCTATGGAATGCACTTAATTGCCGCACACCGCTTCCGTTTAGACCGTGGGACTCCATGCAGTCCCGAAGCGCGAAATCGGCCCTAACCTGTTCGAAAGGATTTCAGCAATGGCTGACGAAACCAGCACCGCAGTTGCAACTCCCAGCGCTCCCAGTGAGCGTCCTGAGCGTACCCCCTCCGATCGTCCTGAGCGCACGGGCGGCCACTCCGGCCCCGGCGGACACTCCGGACCGCCGCGCCCACGTACCGGCGCAGGTGGACCTGGTGGACGCAAGTTCTTCCGCCGCAAGAAGGTCTGCAAGTTCTGCGTCGAGAAGATCGACCAGATCAGCTACCGCGACGTCCGTCTTCTGCAGGGCTTCGTTGCAGAGCGCGGCAAGATCGTTCCGCGTCGTCTGACCGGTGTCTGCACTACACACCAGCGCCAGCTCTCGCTCGCTATCAAGCAGGCACGTAATATCGCCCTGCTGCCGTTTGCCGCAAGGTTCTAAGCGCACTCTAAAATCCGCGCCCGCTGTGAATGCGCAAGGCGCGCAACGAAAGTTCGGAGAATCGCAATGGAAGTCATTCTGAAAGAAGATGTAAACAAGCTCGGCCACGCCGGCGACGTTGTCAAAGTCGCCGACGGTTATGGCCGTAACTACCTCCTCCCGCAGCGGCTCGCAATCGAAGCCACTGCGTCCAACAAGGCCGTCATCGAGCAGATGAAGGCCTCCGCTCTGCGCAAGTCCGCAGGCGACAAAGACGGCGCTACCGCACTGGGAGCAGAGCTGGAGACAGCCGAGCTCACCTTCGAGCGCAAGGTCGGCGCTGGCGATCACCTCTTCGGTTCGGTCACTTCGTCGGACATCGCCGCTGAGCTCGCAAAGCAGGGCTTCAAGGTCGACCGCCGCAAGATCGCGCTCGACGAGCCGCTCAAGCAGCTCGGCGAGTTCCACGTGCCGATCAAGCTGCATCGCGAAGTCACGGCTCACCTGAAGGTGACTGTGAAGAGCGACGACCCGAACTACATCCCCGGTTCGCAGAAGCAGGAGCTCGAAGAGGCTCCGATCAGCGGAACCTACGATATGGGTCAGCATCACTACACGGAACTCGAATAAACCTTCGAGAGATCAAAAGAAGAGGCGCTGCGTAATCGCAGCGCCTCTTCTTTTGTTTTTCCCGGAACTATTCCACGTAGCAGGCAAAGTTCTTCCGGAGCAGGTCAGAGGGTGTAGCTACCTTGCAACTCGTCGTATCGGCATGTTGTAACTGCAGCTCCCCTCCAGTTCCTACCCCTGAACTGATGCTGCTAAGGCGAATCAATCCAACGAGAGCGTTGTTCTGATAAATCCTCATTTCATGAGGAATAACCTTTTCTCCAAAGGGCATCTGCGCTCGATACATGACGCGTTTGTTCAAGACGTATGCTTGGCGGAGAGATCCATCGGTTGCAAACCAAAAGCCGCGGAAGTGTTCAGGATCGGGAACGCCTTCTGTGCTTTTGTAGCAGCTTGCCACCCGGATGGTATTTGTACCCTCAAGCATCTC
>JAHFTZ010000447.1 GCA_023265355.1 Terriglobus sp. | reverse complement strand
TGGAGCCCAGCAGCGTTACGGGCACGTTCGTGTTCTCGCCAGGAACCGCGTGGACGATCTGTCCTGGCCTTGGCGCTCCGAGATAGCTACGAAGCTCCTGCAGCAGTTCGGGAAACTCCTCCCCTGTGCTGCGAAGGTCGCGGCGCAATGCGCGCATCGTCGGCGCGTCGGACCCGGGCGCACGTCCGAGACCAAGATCGATGCGATCAGGGTAGATCGAGGCGAGCGTACCAAACTGTTCGGCGACGATGAGGGGTGCGTGATTCGGCAACATCACTCCGCCGGAACCGACGCGGATCGTCTTTGTAGCCTGCGCTACGTGACCGATAAGAACGGCCGTAGCGGAACACGCAAGTCCGGAGATGGAATGATGTTCTGCCAGCCAGAAGCGCTTGTATCCAAGACGTTCCACGTGCTGGGCTGTTTCTACGCTGCGAGCGATTGCTGAACCAGGAGCTTCACCCGGACGCATTCCAACCAGATCCAATACCGAGAGTGTGACGTGTGCCATACCGATTGGATGATCGGTCGGACGAAACGAATCACATCCCTGAGCGCTTGCGCTGGCGAAGCTCAGACAGTGGGTAGAATGTCCCACGCCACGTGACGCCACGCTGCCTCAAGGCGAAGTACGTTGATCGGAGAACCGCATAAATCATTACCGCTGCCGCAAAGGGAGTCGTCAGGACATACCAGGCAGAGATCCCGCTTCGCTTTGCATAGACAGCATAAGTGGCCGTCATAGCCAGAAGAACAAGCGCTGCCGGAAGACGCGTCGTGTGCGACAAAAGTCCGAAGACGGGCAGAACACAAAACAGGGTAATCCAGAGGCAGATGGCGAAAACCAGTTCCACGCGAAAGAGAGCGCCTGCAAACATGTTCTTGGTGAGAACTCCGACGATGCCGCGAAGGCCTTCTGCCCAATGAATGGAGATAAGGCCGCGTCCAAACCCGATCTGCGAACGCAGGCCCGCCCGTTTGACCTTCTGCGCCAGGCAGATATCCTCGAGGATCTCCATCGGCATCGCGTCGAAGCCTCCGATCTTCTCATACGCTTCGCGACGGATCAGGTTGAATGCGCCCACACCAAGGACGTCCCTCTTTGCGCGCACTTCGGCTACCTTCCAGAGACGGACTGCCCAGATAGAAATGATATGGAAGAAGCCGAGGAGAATGCCCTCGCCCACGGAATGTACTTCCATCGTTGGAAGCAGAACAAAGTGATCGGCGCGCTCCCGCTCCGCAGTAGCAAGAGAGAGCCGAACGGCAGAGGAAGCGAACTTCACATCGCCGTCTGTGAAGAGGAGCCAGTCGGTCGTGACCTGCCTCGCAGCCAATGCCATCGCGTGAACTTTCCCCGTCCAGTTCGGCGGCAGATCTGTCAGATGCAGAACCGTGATGCGAGACGGGTGTTCGGCGGCAGCCTGGTCCATGATGCCTCCGGTCGCATCGGTCGATCGATCGTCGATGGCGACGACGTGCAGCGCCGCATGATCCTGTGCCGCGAGGGAACGCAGCGTCTGGCCGATGGCGACAGCCTCGTTGCGTGCAGGGACGATGACGGTAATCGAGGCGTCTGAACGCAGATCCTTCGGAGCACGAAGCAGATCGGGAAGTCTAGGGATATAGAGGATCGCTGGAAGCACGCGCGACCACCAGGCCAGCGCAACCAACCAAGCGATTACTTCGACGGTAAGGATCATGCGAGCCTAGGTTCGATCTGCGGAGCGAAACGCGCTCCATAGAAGAGTAAGGCCCCAGCAATCGCGAGGGCGATCACGGTGACCGCCAGTCCCAGACGAAGATTCGTTGCATCGGAGACCGCGCCGATGAGGCGTGGGGAAGGAGCGTCTCCGAGGATGTGGAGAAGGAAGAGTTCTCCCGCGAGTGCCGTCGCGCGAACGCGGGATGAAACAGCATTGACCACCGCAGCGTTCAGCGGCCCTGTTCCGAGAAAGATACAGAACTCGGCCAGCGCAAGCGAAGGGAGGCTGAGCTTGCCCGGACCGAAGAAGCAAAGAAGCGCGAAAGGGATGGAGGACAACGCGCTCCATGCACTTACAAGATAAAGAGCGCGATGATTCGTCTTGATCCACTTCTGAGCCCAGATTCCACCGAGAACCGTCCCCGCGATTCCTGAGACAACCGTAATCGCACCGACAGAAAAATCCGCCTTTTGGAGCGACATGCCATGAAAGCGCTGAAAGAAAGTCGGGATCCACGCGGAGACGCCGCCGATCATGAAGGTCACCATAGCGAACGCGATCACCGAGGTCGTATAGGCGTGATTCTTGATGAGGTCAAGAACCATCTGCCTCTCAGGCTTCGATTCCACCTTTTCGCTGCCTCCGCGTTTTGGTTCTTTCATGAAGAAGAGAACCGCAAGTGCGAAGATTATTCCTGGAATCGCGGAGACGAAAAACGGTGCACGCCAGCCATGGGCCGCCGCCAATCCACCGCCCGCAGCGTAGCCAATGGCAGCTCCAGCAGGGACCGCAAGATTGAAGATCGTAAGAACACGATTCCGCTGTTCGGCCGGATAAAAGTCCGCAAGAACCGCAGGGGCGAAGATGCCAAAGCTCGCTTCTCCAATGCCCAGCGCAGCATGCCGTACGAGTAGCGCGTCATAGCTGTGAACGAACGCTGTGAAGAGGTTTACACCGCTCCACAGCAATGCTCCGACGACGATCAGGATCTTGCGCGACATACGGTCGCCAAGCCATCCCGTG
>JAHFTZ010000039.1 GCA_023265355.1 Terriglobus sp. | reverse complement strand
GGCTTGCGGAAGTTCATCATGGTCTTTTGCTGCTCCTGTTGTGGACATTGCCACGGGTGTACTGATCTTTGTACTCAGGGTTCTGCCTCGCAGAGGTCAAAACCATCGAGAGCTGTAAAGTTTATCCTGCGAGCTGGAAGTTGATATTTACGACACCATCCCAGTCCACGGGATGGCCATCCTGCATGGCGGGCGAAAAGCGCATACCTTCCACGGCCTGAATGGCTGCCTGATCCAGGCCATGTCCAAGTCCGCTTGAAATTCCAATCACCTGCACGGCGCCAGCCGCCGTGAGGTGAATCTTGACGTACACCGTGCCTTCCAGATGAAGCTGACGCGCTTCTGCTGTGTAGACAGGCTTCGGTTTGAAGACCAGTTTCGGTGGGGTGCGTGCAGCTGCTGGGGGAACGGTCGTGGGACGCACCGCCTGCGGCTGTGTGGAGGCGATCTGAATCGCTCCCACAGGACGTGCCGTCACGGGACCCGTTGCGCCAAGTGTACCGAGCTTCACGCCCACTACAGCATGAGCAGAATTATCCGTACCGCCCATTCTTCCATTCGGCGCACCGGAGCCACCGATGTTGATTTTGCTGGCAGGTCCAAGACCCGTATTTCCTGCGGGCATACCTGGTGCTCCGGCTCGTCCGAGATTCACAGGCGAAACGGCAGGCCCGGTGACGTTCTTGATTGGGTTCGTCTGGCTGCCCAGGCGGATCGCGCTGGGATGGGCATCGTTATTCGCAACGGAGGTCGCCTGTGCCTGATTCAGTTTGATCACCACAGGAGCGGGAGGTGGCGTGACTGCCTTGGGGGGCGCGGGCGTGGGAACGGGAACCGGCGCGGCCTTCATCACTGGCGTCTGAATCTTGGGTGGCTCTGGAACCTCGATCTTTGGAACATTGATCTTTGGTGGTTCCACGACAGCAATTTTAGGAGGCTTCGGCAGCACGGGGATCGGCTTTGGCTTAGGCGCTTCCTTGAGTTCCCTTGGAATCGGAGCGTCCAGGCGCGAAAGCTTTTCAATGTGCTGCTGTTTCTTTACTGCCGCAGTGAGCAGAAGAATGATGAGGGCTGCTGTGACATTCAGAATCAGCGCTGTGAAGAAAGAACCGCGGCTCTGCTTTCCTGCGTTCAAGACTCCGAAGTGAGAAAACTGAATCTCGCTCGGCTTCGTCCGCGTGGACTTCTCAACCGTGGGTTTTTCCTGCGTGGGCGTCTGAATAGCCATAACTTGTGCGGTCCTCGTCTGGCCCGAAAAAGGGGCCTCGCTTGATTGTGTGCTTCCGTCAGTAACCGGTTAGGTTATTAAGAGGTTAGCGGAGGTCACTGAGATGTATGGCGCGATGGGAGCTATCCGCTACTAAAGTTGTAAGACGCCGAGCCTGCGAAAGGGTTTCTCTCTCTAATGGGGAGTTCACAGAAGAAAACTTCTGAACCTTGTCCAATCATGATAAGCGATAGGGTGGGCTTTTCAATGCAACTGTTGGGTTAGACGAAAGTTGCGTCATCTACGGTAGATTGATTGTTTTCGCATCTCTTTCCACTGTGTTTCAAACGGCCAAATCGATAAGTTGATTGCTCGGTGTCGCTCGCACTGTGCAAGAATCTTGCAAGACGTCGTACCCAGTACTTGCCGCCGAGGACAAATTACGTTATGAATCTTCTAGTTACAGGCGGGGCCGGATACATCGGCGGAACTGTTTCCCGTATTCTTCTTGCGGCCGGACACACGGTTACTATTTACGACAATCTCTGCCACAGCAAACGCGAGGCTGTTGCTCCCGGTGCGACTTTTATAGAAGCAGATATCGCCGACCGTTCCAGGATGGAGCAGACTCTGCGCGACGGAAAGTTTGACGGTGTGATGCACTTTGCCGCGCTCATCGAGGCGGGTGAAAGTATGCAGAAGCCGGAGATCTACTTCCGCAACAACACTGCCTCCACGCTCGCTCTGCTCGAAGCGATGCTGGCAACGGGAAACAATAAACTCGTATTTTCTTCCACAGCTGCGTGTTACGGCGAGCCTGAAAAAACTCCCATCCTCGAAGACGCAACCCTAAAGCCCACCAATGCCTACGGCGAGTCGAAACTTCTCGTGGAACACATCCTCGGCTGGTTCCATCGTGTCCACGGCTTCCGCTACGCCAGCCTTCGCTACTTCAATGTGGCTGGGGCGATCGAAGGGTACGGCGAAGCGCACGAACCGGAGTCGCACCTGATACCGCTCATCCTCGACGTCGCCCTTGGGCGTCGCGAAAGCATTAAGATCTATGGCAGCGACTATCCCACGCCAGACGGCACCTGCGTCCGCGACTATATTCATGTTTCCGATCTTGCTGACGCACATCTCCTGGCCCTGCAATCCCTGGAAAAGCAGACTCGCGCGATCTACAACATCGGCAGCGGTGGGGGCTTCACGGTCCGCCAGGTGATCGACTCTGTCTCGCGCGTTACGGGCAAACAGATTTCCGTAGTCGAAGAACCGCGCCGCGACGGAGATCCTGCGGTACTGGTCGCCAGTTCGGAAAAGATCAAGTCGGAGCTTGGCTGGTCTCCGCGCTACGCTCAGCTCGACGAGATTATCGCGAGTGCATGGAAGTGGCATCAGCAACGTTACGCAGGAAAGACCTCCTGATTCCTGCGTAACGCCGTACTCTGGTGGATATGTTTGACCACATGTTCCACCTCCCGTTGCCGATCCTGGAAAAGATCGCCCGCCCTGCGATTGTCTATCTCACGTTGATCGTCTTCCTTCGCGTCTTCGGGAAGCGCGAACTTGCGCAACTCAACCCGTTCGATCTCGTCGTCCTGTTGTCGCTCTCGAACACGGTGCAGAACGCGATCATCGGCGAAGACAACTCCGTGATCGGCGGCATTATCGGCGCTCTCTCCCTCCTGAGCGTGAACTGGCTCGTCAATCGGGGCCTTTTTCGCATGCCGAAGCTGAACCAGCTTATTCAGGGCAAACGAACGGTTCTCATCCGTGATGGTGTCATCGACGAGAAGGCTCTAAAAAAAGAGATTCTCACGCACGACGAACTTATGGGGGTCCTGCATAAAGGCGGCGTCCACAGTCCCGAGGAGCTGAAACTCTGCAGCCTGGAACCGAGCGGAAACTTCTATCTGGATAAAGATGAAGATGCTCTGCCGTCCGTCCACTTCAAAGCTCTCATGAAGAAGATGGACCATCTCTCCATCGAACTAGCCGCCCTGAAGAAGCAAATTGCGAAAGAAAGATAGGGAAGAAGGGGACTTCCGATGTTTTAGAGGCGGTCCTTTGGCGTACTCACACCGTCCACGCTCCTGGCCACTTTCAGTACCGCCTTACGGTATCGCTCCGGCGGAGGTTCCATCCGCGCTTCGCGGATCGCGGCACGGTATCCCCCGTTGAAGATGCCGTACATCACCGCAAGCGCGCACCCCACGCCGAAGCCGAAGCCCAGAAACACTCCGATGAACACAGCGCCCGAAAACCCGACCATATCTGCAAGCCTAGCAGGCTATCCTCCGGGGTCGTCGTGGGTAGGACATTCGCCCAGAGCCAGCCGTCTTGCTGCGCTTGTACAATCGGTCAACAATCGGTGACACACGCACATTGTGCGCTCTGTCACCTAATTCCTTATCAGGGTCTTAGAAACGCATGTCGATAGCCGCTCCAGAATCACAGAACTTCGACTCTTTACTGCGCGAAAACCGTCTCTTCCCGCCGCCAGCCGAGTTCTCCGCACGTGCACACATTCGCAGTCGCGAAGAGTACGAAGCCATGTACAAGCGCTCCATCGATGACTCTGATGCTTTTTGGGCAGAGGCTGCCTCAGAACTTGAATGGTTTGCTCCATGGTCCAGGGTTCTGGAATGGAACGTGCCCCATGCGCAGTGGTTCGTTGGGGGAAAACTCAACCTCTGTCACAACGCCGTGGATCGCCACGCCCTCGGTTCCCGCGCAAGCAAAACCGCCATCCTTTGGGAAGGTGAACCTGGCGAAGTACGAAAACTCACCTACGCGGAACTGCACGCGGAGGTGCAGCGCTTCGGCAACGTGCTCAAGGATCTTGGAACCAAGAAGGGCGACCGCGTCGCCATCTACATGGGCATGTGCCCCGAACTCGCCATCGCTCTGCTTGCCTGCGCACGCATCGGTGCTGTCCACTCCGTGGTCTTCGGTGGCTTCGCCGCGCACGCGCTCGTGGAGCGCATCCACGACGCAGAGTGCAAGATCGTCATCACGCAGGACACCGGCTACCGCCGCGGCACGGACATCCAACTCAAGGCTACGGTCGATGAAGCCATAGCCCAGTGCCCCACCGTGGAAAACGTCGTCGTCTATCAGCGCACCGGAAAGCCCGTGAACATGCAGGCCGGGCGCGACCATTGGTGGCACGAACTCGCAGCCAAAGCTTCTCCCGATTGCCCCGCCGAATGGATGGACTCGGAAGATCCGCTTTACATCCTCTACACCAGCGGAACGACCGGCAAACCCAAGGGCCTCGTCCACACCACCGGTGGATACTCCGTCGGAACCTACCTCACCACCAAGTACATCTTCGATCTGCATGAAGACGATGTTTACTTCTGCACAGCCGACATCGGTTGGGTCACCGGTCATAGCTACGTTGTCTACGGTCCGCTGCAGAACGGTTCGACCGTAGTCATGTACGAGGGAGCACCGAACTTCCCGGAGAACGATCGCTTCTGGCAGATCATCGACGCTCACAAGGTCACAGTCTTCTACACGGCGCCCACAGCGATTCGCGCCTTCATTAAGTGGGGCGACAGCTGGGTGACGAAGCATTCGCTCGCCAGCCTTCGACTGCTCGGAACTGTTGGAGAACCGATTAATCCCGAAGCCTGGATGTGGTATCACCGCATGATCGGCAAGGAGCGCTGCCCCATCGTCGACACCTGGTGGCAGACGGAGACCGGTTCGATTCTCATCGCGCCCGTTCCCGGCGCAGTTCCCACCAAGCCCGGTTCTGCAACGCTTCCTTTCTTCGGCATCGTGCCCGAAGTCGTCACGAAAGAGGGAGACCCCGTTCCTGCAGGGCAGGGCGGTCTGCTCGTCATCCGTAAACCCTGGCCCTCCATGGCGAGGACGGTCTACAACAACCCGGAACGCTACCGTGCGGCGTACTGGAGCGAAATTCCCGGCAGCTACTTCACCGGCGACGGCGCTCGGAAAGACGCTGACGGCTACTTCTGGCTGATGGGACGCGTAGACGACGTGCTCAACGTCAGCGGACACCGGCTCGGCACTGCGGAGCTTGAAAGTGCCCTTGTGGCCCACTCCAAAGTCGCAGAGGCGGCTGTGGTCGCTCGCCCCGACGATCTCAAGGGGCAGGCTATCTGCGCTTTTGTCTCCCTGGAAGAGGGCTATGAGCCTACCGAAGAGTTGAAGGCGGAACTCAAGAAGTGGGTCGCCAAAGAGATTGGTGCACTTGCTCGTCCCGACGACGTCCGGTTCACGCCCATGCTTCCCAAAACGCGCTCCGGCAAGATCATGCGTCGGCTTCTTCGCGAACTCGCAACCACGGGCACGGTAACGGGCGATACGACGACCCTCGAAGACTTCAGCGTAGTCGCAAAACTTCGCGAGCAGGACGAGTAGCAATCCGGAAAACATAAACCGGGTGCCCCACACATGCGCAGCTTCATCACGCATGTGTGGGTATGCGCAAAGCGCATCTTTCGTTCGAAGAGCGCGCCTGCAACAGCAGATTCCTCCGCTTCGCTACGGGATGACAAAGGGGAAGAGGCCTACCCCAGATGCTGATGGGGCTTCGTCGGAAGGGTAAAGAAGAAGGTCGATCCCTTACCGTACTTGCTCTCCGCCCAGATGCGTCCTCCGTGCTGCGAGACAATCGACCGGCAGATCGCAAGGCCAAGACCAGTGCCGCCCATGGCGCGGGAGTCGGAAGCGTCGACCTGCTGAAAGCGCTCGAAGATCGACTCCAGCTTGTCGTTCGGAATCCCGCGACCGTGGTCACGGACCTCAATCTGCGCTTCGTCAGCACTGAGATTGCGGGCTTCCAGGCGAATCTTTCCACCTTCCGGAGAGAACTTGATCGCGTTCGAGAGCAGATTCGTAATCGTCTGCAGGATCCTGTCCGGATCACCCCAGACATTTACGTTCCTTGCTTCAATCTCGAATTTAATTCCGGCCTTTGCCGCTGTTCCTGTCAGCAAACCGGTCGCCCGACGGAAGAGATCATCCGCCGAAGAGAGAGTGGAGTGCAGCTCGGCTTTTCCTGAGCCGATCCGCTCCAACTCCAGGATGTCGTTGACCAGGCTTACCAGGCGCTCCGTGTTGCCGATGGCAATCTCCAGCATCTGCTTCTGTTTTTCGGGACGCGAAGTCAGCGCGCCTGAGGCGATCAGACCCAGGGAAGCCCGCATCGACGTCAGGGGGGTCCGCAACTCATGGGAGACGGTCGAGATGAACTCGTCCTTCATCCGGTCCAGAGCGCGTCGCTCGGTAGTATCCGTAAACGCCACCACGATGCCCGTAGCGCGGCCGTCCTTCACAATGGGGCAGGCGACATACTCTACGGGGAAGCTGCTGCCGTCCTTGCGCCAGAACAGGTCCGTCGAAGCGCGAACCGCTTCGCGCTGGTGCAGACTCCGCTCGATCGGACTCTCATCGTCCGCGTACTCCGTGCCGTCGGCGCGGGTCAGACGAAGCAGATCGCTGATCTTCCGCCCTAGAATCTCATTGGCGCTATAGCCAAGCATGGACGCCGCTGCGGGATTGACCACAGTCGCAACCCCATCCAGGCTGGTTGCGAAGATGCCGTCACCCACGGAATCCAGGATAGAGTTCGATTGCAGCGTGAGCGCCGACAGGCTCTCTTCCGCACGCACCTTCTCCGTAATGTCCACACCGAAGCCCAGCACAAACCGGTCACGCCCCTCGGGAACCATCAGGCGGTTGCGATAGGCCAGCGTGCGACGCTCGCCGTTGCGGTGCAGCAGGCGAAACGTGCCCTGTGCCTCTCCCGTCTTCCGCATTTTTTCGAGATAAGCATCGAAGGCAACGAAGTCTTCGTCCGGCATGAAATCCGTTAGAGACCTGCCCAGCATCTCTTCGATGCCATAACCCAGGCTCTCCGCTCCGTAGGTGTTCAATGAGATCAGTCTTCCCTTGGGTGTGTGCGTGAAGACCACACCGAGCGAACCTTCGACCAGCTGCCTGTACTGCGCTTCGCTCTGCCGCAAGGTATCTTCAGCGACCCTCTGCAGCGTGACGTCAATTCCGGTCGCGATGACGAAGTTCAGTTCGTTCTGCGCATCCATCAGCGCAGTCGCCGTCCACTGAATACGCCGCAGTCCTCCGCCCCTGACCTTCCAGCGGTCTTCAAACGAAACCGGAAACGACCCACTGCGAATCGTCTCAAAGGCCCTGTTCGCCTCGGCGCGGTCTTCTTCGGGAACCAGTGTCTCCCAGAGATAGCGTCCGACAATCTCACGGGTGGCGAAGCCGGAGATTGCTTCGCAGGCACGGTTGAATCGCACCACGCGGCCCGCTGTATCCATGACCACCACAAGCGCACCGGCGGTTTCGAGGACGGCGGAGACGAAGTTGCGTTCTACAGTCAGAGCGCTTTCGACGCGTTGCCGCACGCGCGACTCGTTGTCCATCAAACGGATGCGCGCCTGCAGCTCCAGCCGTGTCATCACCTGCGAGGAAAGAATGCGCAGAGTTGTGGCTTCTGCATCCGTTAGAAGTCGAGGTTGCGGAGACAGAATACAAAGGCACCCGATACTGCTGCCGTTTGGCGCAAGAAGTGGAGCTCCCGCATAAAAACGAAAGGTGTTCTTGCCCAGCTCAATGCCGCGTCCATCATAACGGTCGTCGAGGGACGCATCGGGTATCTGGTATAGATCGGAACCCGTGATGGCTTCGTCGCAGGGGGAGTTGGTGCGGGACGTCTGGTCGATGTCCATGCCGTACGGATGCGTGTACCAGACAGTCTCCTCCCCTACAAAGCTGATCGTGGCAGCGGGCACATTGCAGACCTGTGCTGCAAGCTGCGTGATCGCCGCAAGACCAGGGTCGGGTACTGCGTCCACGACGTTGAAGCTCTCAAGCGTGTCGAGTCGTACATCTTCGTCTTGGAGCAGAGCGTTTTTCACGTAAGGTAAACATCATCGCAGTCTCAGCCAACGCTTGTCAGTAGACATGCGGGCCACGGCGTTCACAAAAGTTGTAGCGCTTAGGGCTTGGGAAGAGCGCAGCAATCGGCGGCTGGCTCTTCCGCGCTCGCATCCAGCGCGACCTTCCACTCTCCATTCGGTTGCTTCATCCAGACTGTGATGTATCTCCCTTCCAGAACGACGGGCTGACCATTCCGGTCTTTCGATCTTCCTTCGTAGTGGCCCCAGGTGTAGCCCATATCATTCGAAGGTCCCATCTTCCCGCCGGTGGGAACCCAGGACAACTGGTAATTTTGCGGCTCCCAGTTTGCTGAAGCGGCAATCCTTGTTTTTCCCAAAACGGGAACCTGTTTGTTGTTGAGCGTCAGAGCATCTGGCGCAAACCAGGAAGCAAAGGCCTTTCCTCCGCCTTTGAGCGTCTCCTGGGAGAAGCGCGCGTCCAGCGCCATCAACTCCATCACGCCTGCCGCCACCGGCATCTGTCCAAAAGGCCGCACACCTGCAGATCTTCCGCCGCCTGCGTCGAGTGGCATCTGGGCCCGTGCACCCAATGCAAAAACGCCCAAAGCTACTACTACCATCCACCGAATTTGAGCCATCTTTTCCACCTCAGGGGCTACATCCTATTAAGCCTTGTACACTCCCCGAAGACGACACTCTCGATGGAGAACCATGGTTCCAAAGCGTTTCGAACTTCCGCTGCTTGTAATTGCTGCTGTTTTTCTCGCGGCTGGTTCCGCGCTGGGCATCCTCGCCGCGTCGCACTCATTGGTCTTTAGACTCGGCACCGGGTTGAGAGTCGCTTCTATTTTGCTCTTCGTTTTCTGGGCTGTAAATCGGCGCAAACTGACGCCATGGATCGCGGTCGCGATGGTCGCCGGGGTGGAACTCGGTCTGGACGCGCCCGCAGCGGCACTCCAGATTCACTTTCTTTCGGATATCTTCCTCCGTCTGGTCAAAACCATCGCCGCACCCCTGATTCTGATGACGATTATCTCCGGTGTCGCTGGCCATGGAGATCTCAAAGGCGTTGGCCGCATCGCGCTCAAAAGCCTCATCTATTTTGAAGTCATTACGACGCTTGCCCTGGTGATAGGTCTTTGCGCAATCAACATCAGCAAGGCCGGCGTTGGGATGAACGTTCCCATCGATCCCGCCTCGTCCGCTGCCCTGAACAGCGCAGCTCCAATTCATTGGCAGGACTTTGTCGTGCACGTCTTCCCTGAAAACATCGCGAAGTCCATAGCCGATGGCCAGGTACTGCAGGTCTCCATCTTCGGCCTCATCTTCGGAATCGCTCTGGCTCTTACGCCGACTGACAAGCGCACCCCAGTCCTTCGCCTGACGGAGTCCATCAGCGAAGTCATGTTCCGCTTCACCAACATCGTCATGTACTTTGCACCGTTTGGCGTAGGCGCAGCCATTGCGTACACCATCGCAAAGATGGGTCCGGGCATCCTGATCCACCTCGGCAAACTGCTGCTGACTCTCTACGCCGCGCTCGGGATCTTCAGCGTGTTCGTTCTTCTGCCGGTGGCGCTTCTGGCGCGTATTCCCATTCGCCGCTTCCTGAAACACGTCTCCGGTCCCGCGGCCATCGCCTTCGCAACCGCCGCCAGCGAGGCGGCGCTCCCGCGCGCCATGGAAGAGATGGAGGCCTTCGGCGTTCCGCGGCGCATCATCGCTTTCGTCATTCCCGCCGGTTACAGCTTCAATCTGGAGGGTTCAACTCTCTATCTGGCGATGGCCATGGGATTCGTAGCGCAGGCCGCAGGGATACAGCTCAGCATCGGCCAACAGGTCTTCATGATGGGAACGTTAATGCTCTCCTCAAAAGGTGTTGCGGGTGTCCCCCGCGCGGTGCTGGTTGTCCTTATGGGGACTGCTGCGACTCTTCGCCTGCCGCCGGAGCCAATCCTGATCCTCCTGGGTGTCGACGCCCTGATGGACATGGGACGCACCATGA
>JAHFTZ010000038.1:2791-10135 GCA_023265355.1 Terriglobus sp. | reverse complement strand
GTGTGGCTGCGCAATGGGTCGCGGGTACGACGCGTGTGCTTTCGATGGGGCGATCGTTGGTCGCGCAGTCGGGAACAGCAGTGACTGTTCCAAATGGCATGCCGTTGAAGCCAGTTTCCATGCAGATGCGCGTGTCTGCGAAGTAAAGTGCAATCGGCGAAAGCGTGTGATTTCGGAGCTTATTTATTCACTCCGTCGTACCATCGCCGTCCACGAACAAATAGAACCAACTCCCCGGATTGCCGACGAACCAGCGGTGCGCCACACCGATTCTCGGCAGAGATCCCCGTCTCCCCCATCGTCTTTAAGCTGTAAGCCTGGGGAGGCGTTATCGGTTTGCGGCAATCGATGGACTCCAATGGAGCGACAAAGATGCGCACTGCTGGAGACAACGGAGGCGGAAGAACCGCGACCCCGTTGTCATCCGTACGCAGCACGATCGGACGTCCGTCCATCTCGTCGTACCAAAGGTTCACATCTTCGTGCGCCACCACGCTTCCATTGCGACCATCCATGACGCGAAGCACCAGGGGCTTCGGTGCATCCTGCGCCATCAAGATAACCGTAAAGAAACAAAGAGACACCACTGCGGCGCGCAACATGCGAAGCATCATAACTCCGGCTTCGGCGGCGTTGGCTTCGCAGCGCGCGCCGGAGCTTTTTTACCCGGCACCTTCGCTGCGCTCTTCTTCCCTTCCGTCTTCGGAGCTGCCGTCTTTGCAGGCGCCTTCACCGCGGCCTTGGCTACTGCTTTTTTGGCGGGAGGCTTGGCAACTGGCTTCGCGGTCGCGGAGGGAGCACTCTGTCCGCTGAGGAATGCCGACCATCTCATCTCCGGCAAAGCGCGTCCGACAGACTGGGCTTTTTCAACTGCCAGCTTGGCCACCGCGTTCACGATCCAGTCGAAGTTCTCGCGTCCGACAGAATGCAGATCGGCATCTGGCGCAGGGTTCATGAAATCGATCGCATACGGCACACCGTCCCGCACAGCAAACTCCACCGTGTTCAGATCATAGCCCAGAGCCTGGCAGAGCGTGAGCGCATCGCGTTCGATTCGCACCAGAAGCTTGGGATCGTATGTGTTCAGTTCCAGAACGTATCGTTCCGCCTCCGGACGCCTGGGATCGTAAGGCATGATCCTGACTTCCCTCTGCCCCACGACATAGCAGCGGAAGTACTCCTGAAAGTCCACCTCTGCCTGCAACATCATGCAGAGATCGCGCGACCGGTCATACGCTGCAAAGAACTCCTCCCGGTTGTGGACGCGTGAAACATCGCGCCAGCCGCCGCCGTCATGAGGCTTAAGAAACGCCGGAAATCCAACGTACTCGAAGCTCTTTTCCCAGTCGTAGGGATAGGCCACATTGCGGAAGCTGCGATCGTTCGTATCCGGCGGCATCACTTTACTCGGCAGGATCACCGTGCGTGGCACAGCCACACCAAGCTTCGCCGCCAGAGCGTAGTTGAAAAACTTATCGTCGGCGCTCCACCAGAACGGGTTATTGATGATCTGCGTTCCGCTGAGAGCAGCGTTCTTGAGATACGAGCGGTAAAACGGAATGTCGTGCGAGATACGATCCACGATCACGTCATAGCCGCTCGGCTCTGCCATCTTCACCACATCAATCGTGACAAACTCTGCGGAGATCCCGTCATAGCCAAAGGAGTTGATCTTCTCCACCAGGGCTCCGGGAAAGGTGTTCTCCATACCAAACATCACGCCAATTTTCTTCATCGATTCTCCCAAATTGCGAGGGACCGCACGCAACACCAACCTCTGCGCGGTCAATTTTAGAGATAAGCCGCGAGCATCTTCTGCCACCACGGCCAGTCATGGCCAGCACCGTCCTGCCATACATCCAATTGCACGGGAATCCCTTTTTGTCTCAGGAGGGCCGCGAATTTTTCATTCTCGTCCCAGCACATATCCTGTACGCCTGTCGCCAGGACATAACTGTTGTGCCTGTACCTATCGAGATACCACGGGTCACTCATGTTCGGCAGATAGTGCGTCGGCAGATTCAGATAACAATCCTCGTCATAGTACCCACGCAAAAATCGGCATATGTCGAACGCACCGCCCATGCTCAACATTGCCGTAAAGGTTTCGGGATGTCTTAGCGCAATGTTCGCCGCATGATATCCGCCAAAGCTGCACCCGGCAGTCGCAAGATGCGGGCTGAAGTTCTTCGACCGGATGACCGGTAGAACTTCCTCGAGGATGTAACGTTCGAACTGGATCTGGCGTGCGATGCGCCAGCTTCCCGGAATATTCTCCGCATACCAGCTCTCGGAATCGACGGAGTCCACGCAGAAGAGTTGTGCCTGCCCGCGATTCAGTTGTGGGGAGACGGCATGCACCATCCCGCGGTCTTCAAACTCGTAAAAGCGTCCGCAGGAGGTGGGAAAGACCACGACCGGAACACCGGCATGGCCGAAGACCAGCATCTCCATCTCCCGGTCCAGCGCCCCGGACTTCCACTTGTGATATTCCCGGTTCATGTGGCTTCGCCTCCGGAGCTGACCGTTACGGTCTGGTACGCTTGGATGCAATCCTATCGCAGAGGATGACGCGAATCCGATTTTGACCGAGCAGCGCGAATTCGATCTCACGCAAGAGAGCGACCCGGATCACAATCCGCGTTATCGCTCTCACCAGGACTGGACCTCCCGTCATCTGGTGCAGGCCCGCAACGTAACCGTTTATCTTCCAAAGATTTACGACACTGAGCCAGAACGCAGCTTCCCGGTTCTCTACATGCACGACGGTCAGAACCTCTTTGATGGCCGTCTCTCCTACGTTCCCGGATCTACCTGGCGCGCCGGTGCGACTCTCGACGCCTCGATCGCAAAAGGTTTGGTCGAGCCGCTGATTCTCGTGGGTATTGCAAACACCGGAAGTACCCGCATGTCCGAATACACTCCCGACCCGGACCCGAGACTCGGCGGAGGCGGGGGGCCTCTTTACGCAAAAGCCATCGTCGAAGACCTCATTCCATGGATGGCCGAGAAATACCGCATAACAAACAGCCGCGAAGGAACCGGCATCGCGGGATCGTCTCTCGGAGGTCTGATCTCTCTTTGGATGGGCTTCGAATATCCTGAGATCTTCGGCAAAGTTGCGGCCCTCTCTCCTTCCCTCTGGTGGAACAATCGCAGTCTTCTTGCCGAAGCAGGCAAGCTCAATCTGAAGTACCGACCGAAGATCTGGATTGATATGGGTTTGGAGGAAGGTGCGCTGCATCTTCACAACACCGATCTGATGGCCCGCTCGCTGAAGCAAAAGGGCTGGGTCCCCGGCATCGATCTTCACTACGAACGAGTCTGGCGGGGAACGCATAGCGAGACAGCCTGGGCCAGCCGCTTCGGCGACGTCCTCCGTTTCCTCTATCCCTCTACAAAAACGGCCAGCCAAACTCTAACTCCCTATTTCCGATAGAATCGGAAGGAGAAACAGCCCCTTTTCATTGCGCTTTTGAGGAAATTGGGCGATACTTGAACGGTTAGGGATGAGATGTAGTCTGTGCCGCGCCAGAACAGCGGTGTGTGCTTCCTCTCCCCAAATTACCCAAGATTTTGATCTTCGAGAGGAACTAACCCTGTGTTAATGATTCGCCTCGCGCGCTTTGGAGCCCGCAAGCAGCCCTACTACCGCATCGTTGTAATCGAAAAAGACCGCGCCCGCAATGGCCGCTCTATCGAAGTCGTTGGAACCTATAATCCCCGCACCGAGCCCGCCACCGTCGGCCTGAAGCATGACCGCATCGAATACTGGGTTGCGAATGGCGCGCAGCTGTCTGATATTGTTGCCAAGCTCGTGAAGGCAACGCCTAAAACTGAAGCGGCGACTGAGACTGCCGCAGCTTAAGTTTTTCGTCAGATCATAAGTTACCTAAAAGAGTTACCAGGCCACGCGATCGGTACCCTCCGGGGTTACTTCGGTTGCGTGGTTTTCCGTTTAACTAACGCTCGATTTTGTTTCTTTTCGGATAGACTTCTGCTTAGGTTCACGCATTTCCGCGCTGAGATAAAAAGAAATGGCCGGTGACTTGGACCAAGATCGATCTTTTCTCTCCGAGGTATATCTTTTGACTCCCGAATCAATACAGGACAATATGGGCTCAGTAATGGGTCTTCAGACGCTCATCACCGAAATTGCGCGAGCCTTGGTCGATAAAGCGGATGCGGTAGAAGTGCGCTCCATTGAAGAAAATGGAAGCGTCGTCTTCAGGCTTTCTGTGGCTCCCGAAGACATCGGGAAAGTCATAGGAAAGCAGGGACGAACCGCACGCTCTCTACGCACCATCCTCGGAGCTGCCAGCATGAAGTCCCATGCAAGGGTGACTCTGGATATCGTCGAAGACAACTCTTCATCCTCTTAGCAAGCAGGAGTTGCGCGTTCGCAAGACAGGGACGGCCCGGCTCCTTTAGCCTTACGGCTATGAGTGAAGAGCAGAACTGGATTGTGATCGCGCACGTCCTTCGTCCCCAGGGACGTAAGGGAGAAGTGCTTGCTGAACTGATGACCGACTTCCCAGACCGGTTTACCGAACGACGGTCGGTCTTTCTCCTCAAAGAAGGGGCTTCGCCGAGGCCTGCCACGGTGGTGGACCACTGGATGCCCATGGGGAAGAACGCCGGACGCATCGTGCTCCATTTCGAAGGATCCAACTCCATTGATGATGCGGAAAAACTGGCTGGATTCGAAGTAGGGATTCCCGAAGCAGACCGTGTGCCTCTTGAAGAGGGCGACTTCTACGTAAGCGACCTGGTCGGCTGCGAGATTGTGGAAGAAGAGCATGTGATTGGCACAGTGCGGGACGTACACTTTCCTGCCGATGCCCAAGGCGTCCGCCATCCGGAAGCGGTTCCCATTCTTGTGGTGGAGCGTGCCGATGGCGACGAACTGTTGATCCCTCTGGCCAAAGCTTTTCTTACCAAGCCAGATGTCGCCAACAAGCGGATCGAGATGACGCTGGCCGATGGTTTGCTGGAGATCAACGGCTAGACCTTAGCGAGCTAGAATCCCCATGCCGCCGAAGCGGTAAGCGAAGCCGATTGAGACGATAGGAATGATGGGCACCTTATTGAGGTTGTCCTGCCACGTCGCACGTTCGTCATCGACGTTTCGCTGCGCTTCGGCGTCCGTCTCCAGGTTGGCGCAGTGGTTGTTTTGATCGCAGGCGAATCCGGCGAAGTTAAGGACAAACTTAGGTTTTCCCGTAAACACTGCTCCAAATTCCAACGGTATGGCAAAGCGCGAGGAATGAAGGAGATTGCTCCAGCCCATCGTCAGCATGGGAGAGAAGTTGCCGCCGAAGTGAAAGCTGGAGTCAGCATGGATCGGTGCAGTAGCGCTGCTGGTGTACGTAGCGCTGCCCAGGTCGATCTTCTCTCCGGGTGCGATAAAAGCCCGTGCGCTGGCGTGGATACCGTTGTAAACCATCAATCCAGGACTGATACGAAAGCGGCCGCCAAAGGGAGAGACATCGACCTGGAACGTTGCTGAAGTTTCGTTCAACCGCGCGGTAAAAGGGATGTCGCTTGAGGTGAAGTCGCCGCCAAACGCGAGGCCGTGGCCTCCTGCCCTCAAACCAACGTAGCGTCCGACGGGGGTAGAGATCTCAAGCCCAACGCCAAGCGTGCTTGCAGTGATCGCGATGGCGCTCTTTGGAGCGTAACGCGCCGGCCGGACGGTCGCCCTGTAGACATTTGAGGAACCCTCAGCCCCAGGAGCAGAACTCGCGAGGTTCGCTACAGGCGCAGTGCCGTTTGGTGCCTGAGCTGCTGCAGCAAGAGAAGTTCCAAGGACAATCAGAGAACACAGTAGAAAACGAAGCTTCATATCCCCACACCTGTCGGTTACATCTCGTACGGTAAGCAGAAAGCGAGGTTCGTGTAATCCCCCATTCGCGCCATGAGGGCATCCTCTCGATTCTCGACGGACGATCTGCGACGATATGGGATGCTTCGTTTTGACATGATCACGATCTTCCCGAGCTTCTTCGACTCAGTGCATGCGGTCGGCGTTGTGGGACGAGGCTTGGCAGCAGGTGTTGCAGAGGTACAGTGCCACGACCTCAGGCAGTGGACCAGCGATCGTCATCGCACCGTGGACGACCGCCCGTTCGGCGGCGGCGAAGGCATGGTGATGAAGCCCGAACCGATCTTTGCCGCAGTGGAATCTCTGGGCGTTGCCGAGAAGTCTGTTCGCGATCCCGGAAAAGAGACCGTCATTCTCCTTTCGGCGCAGGGAACGCCCTTCACGCAGGAGCTCGCGCGCGAGTTCGCCACTCTGGAGCGCATCGTCTTCATCTGTGGGCGGTATGAGGGAGTCGACGAGCGTGTTTCGCAGCTACTCTGCGATCGCGAGCTCTCGATCGGCGACTATGTGTTGAGTGGAGGCGAACTGGCCGCAGCGGTGATCCTGGATGCCGTCGTGCGGCTGCTTCCGGGTGTGCTTGGCAACTCCGATTCAGCCCGATTCGAGAGCTTTGGCCGTGAAGACCACGCCCTTCCCCTCGCTAACGCGGACGCTCCCAAGGCCGTTCACGGAAGTGGTGGACTGCTTGACTATCCACACTACACACGCCCCGTCGAATTTCGTGGGCACACCGTCCCCGAGGTGCTTGCTGGCGGAGATCATGCGGCCATCCGGCGATGGAGGCGACAACAGGCTCTCCTCAAAACCAAGCAAAACCGACCGGAACTTCTGGACAAGGCCGAGCTCGGAGCAGAAGATCTTCGTCTGCTGGACAAGGCGTCCAGGAACGAATCGGAGTGACTTATGAAATCAATGCAAGTCAACAGCACCAGCGCAGATCCGATGCTTCGCCTCGTTGCAGTGCCTCAACCCATCGCCGGAGAAGGCGAAGTGTTGATTCGCGTTCACGCTGCGGGTGTAACGCCGACTGAGCTTCTCTGGTATCCGACCTCGCATATGAGTACAGGCGAACCGCGGATCGATGCCATACCCTGACATGAGTTTTCCGGTGTGATCGCCGCCCTTGGGACAAACGTTCAGGGCCTGCAGGTTGGACTGGAAGTCTTTGGCATGAACGACTGGTTCGCCGAGGGAGCAACGGAGGAGTTCTGTATTACCCGGCCTGAAAACATTACGGCGAAACCGCCGAGCCTCACGCACGAAGCTGCAGCGACCGTTCCCATCGGCGCGCTGACAGCATGGCAAGGCTTGTTTGAGCGCGCCAGACTGAAACCCGGGGAGCGAGTTCTGGTGCATGGCGGAGCGGGAGCCGTAGGTCTCTTTGTGGTGCAGCTCGCGCATCTTCACGGCGCCTACGTGATCGCAACCGCGTCTCAGCGCAGTATCGAATTCCTAAAGCA
>JAHFTZ010000038.1:0-2781 GCA_023265355.1 Terriglobus sp. | reverse complement strand
CGCAGACGAGGTACTTGACTATCGGGGAGCGCCGTTTGAGGACGGGTTGGAGAAGGTCGATGTCATCTTCGACGGCATCGGTGGCGAAACCCTCGAACGGTCCTGGGACGTACTCAAAACCGGAGGACGTCTGTTCACGATTGCCGCGCAGAGCGAGGGCGTAGAGGAGCAGCGCGTCAAAGATGCGTTCTTTATCGTCGAGCCCAAGGGCAAGCAGCTAGCCGTGATTGCAGACTGGCTTGAAGAGAAGAGACTCAGGACCTTTGTTGGCGCGATCGTTCCGCTTGA
This sequence comes from Terriglobus sp., assembly GCA_023265355.1. GTDB lineage: Bacteria > Acidobacteriota > Terriglobia > Terriglobales > Acidobacteriaceae > Terriglobus. The sequence continues at coordinate 2,493 of JAHFTZ010000038.1, read as the reverse complement.
GCAAGCCTCCGACGCCTATAACCAAAAAATCCGCAGCGATCGCGGGTATGGAAAAACTGTGGTCTCCGTTTCTGGCGACAAACTGAACTAGAAATGTTGCACATCCTGATGCGCGACCAGTCTTTTTTGTGTAAACTAGGAATTCGAGTTCACGAAGGAAAAGTGCGTCTTATGTCGATTCATCCGATCATGCAGAAACTTGCTGCCAAGTTGCAGCGTACCGATCTTCCCGATTTCAAAGCAGGCGATACGGTTCGCGTGCAGGTGAAGATCAAGGAAGGCGAAAAGGAGCGCTTGCAGGCGTTTGAGGGGATGGTGATTGCCCTCTCTCACGGACCCCAGGCCAGCTTCACCGTCCGCAAGATGAGCTTTGGCCAAGGTGTCGAGCGCATCTTCCCATTCAATTCCAAAGTGGTCGACAAGGTCGAGAAGGTTCGGTCGTACGAGGTTCGCCGCTCCAAGCTCTTCTACCTGCGTGGTCTTCGCGGTAAAGCCGCCCGTCTGCGCGAGGTCGCTCGCACGGTATAGTTCCCTCCTCTTGGGACTCAAAACGCCAGCGCTTGCTGGCGTTTTTTGCGTTCCTCTAAAACGACGCCATTATCTCTGTCGAGGCGATGCGAGAATTGGCATCTCCAGTCAGCGTTGAACGAATCTCGGTACGGGACGCGAGATCAGGATGCCCGGTTATAAACTGATGGAAAGTGATGAAGTTACGCAAGGAGGTCACGTCCCGTAGTTCTCCCCAGCCAGCGGCAAAGTCTATGCCGAAGGCAAGGCGTCTCTACGGCGATGGAAAGACCAAAGACCAGATGTTGCGCACCCTGATCTGCAGTGACGCTCCCGAACAGGCTCTACGTCACCTTGGTTTTATGGTGATTGCGGGTGTGGATGAGGTAGGACGAGGCGCTCTTTGCGGTCCTGTCGTAGCTGCGGCCGTGATCCTGCCGGAGGAGATGGGCTGGCTGGCGGCGAAGGGCCTTCGCGACTCCAAGCAGCTGACCCGTGAGCAAAGAGAAGAACTCGACGCGGAGATTCGTTCCGTAGCTCTGGCCGCGAGTATCGCCGCCGTCGATGCCGAGACCATCGACCGGCTCAATATCTACCAGGCTTCGCGCATGGCCATGCAGATGGCGGTGGACGCGCTTACTATTCGTCCCGACCATCTGTTGATTGACGCCATGCGGATCAGCGATCCATGCGCGCAAACCCGGCTCATCTATGGCGATTCCCTGAGCCTGTCGATCGCTGCGGCCAGCGTCGTAGCGAAGGTCTACCGCGACGCCATGATGCGCAAGTTCGCAGAGGAACATCCTCAGTATGGGATGGAATCGCATAAGGGATATGGCACGCCTGAGCATCGCAGAGCTCTGAAGGAGTATGGTCCCACGCCACTTCACCGCAGGAGCTTTGCGCCTGTGGCCGAAGCAGATCCGGAGGCCGCGCTGGAAATGCGTATGGCAACGAGTGAAATACTGTTTGAAGAAATCTACGAGGAAAACGAACTTTGAGTAAGCGATTGATGTGCATCATCGCCCATCCAGACGATGAGTGTTTTGCCTTTGGCGGCGCGCTGGCTCTTGCGGCTCGTGAAGGTGTTGAAACCTATGTACTATGCCTGACGGACGGACAGGCCGCGACGAATCGTGGTACTGCCAAGACTGCAGAAGAACTAGGCAGGATACGTCGCGTAGAGTTTGCAGCGAGCTGCGATGTTCTGGGCGTGTCAAAGCATGAACTGTTGGACTACCAGGATGGGAAGCTTGAATTTGCCTCCTTCCCCGAAGTGGCGGGCAAGCTCGTACAAAGAATTCGCTCGTGGAAGCCGCAGGTCGTCCTGACATTCGGCCTGGACGGCGCGATTAACACGCATGCGGACCACACTATGATCTCTTGCTTCACAAGCGCCGCCTTCCATTGGTCGGCCAGGTCAAAACGCTTCGTCGGTATAGAAGAACCGTTTGCGCCACAGAAGCTCTATCACCAAAGCACGAGCTTTGTTTTTCCCGACCGTGATCCGCTGATGCCCGCCCCCTGGACACTGAGCCTGGACATCCGGCAGGTGCAGGACATCAAGATGAAGGCGTTTCACCAGCACGTCTCACAGCTTCCTGTCTTCGACAACGTAAAACCGTTCTGGGACCAACACGGGGGCGAAGAGTATTACCTTCTTGCCGCCGCCGCGCGGCAGCAGCAGGCCGCGCGCGAGCGGAGCATGTTCGAAAACGTCATTCTCTAAGCGCTGAGGTTGAAACGGAAGATCCAATCTCCGCCGCGCCACTGCGGGTAATTTGTTCCCCAGGCGTTGTTGTACAGGTTCACGTGGAAGCCCGCGTTCATGGGCGGATGCTCTTTGGCGAAGTTAAGTGGAGACCTCTTTCCGACCGCAATCAGTGGGGCGTCCAGCGTGCTCAGGTTGAAGTTACCCTCAGCGCCTTCGTAACGAATGCCCGTAGTCACAGCGTGCATCGTGCGGTTGCCTCCACGAATGACTTC
>JAHFTZ010000446.1 GCA_023265355.1 Terriglobus sp. | reverse complement strand
GAAGCGGGTTTATTGCTAGAAGCCAAGGGTAACAAAGCGCGTGAACGAGCGGCAATGCGGTGAGCGCACAATAGTGCGAATAACGGACTGCTAGTTACGTCTTTTTGGGCGGAGATTGGTTGTACCTGCACTATTCGGCCAGATCGAGGAGACGGCGGTCTCTCGAGCGCCTCCACCGACGCGCAACTTCGAACGAGATTGAGCGAGAGGTGAAGGTGACCTTAGAAGTAACCAAAACGGGACGGAAGGAATTTCACCGCAATCTGATGAAAGCCGGTGCCTCCGAGGACTTAGTTGCCTGTTACCCTAGTCCGCATGCGCCCCCACTTCCTCGCGACCTCCGCTCTTTTTCTTGCCGCTGCGTTCCCATTTGCCTACGCCCAGATGCCTTCTTCCGTGGCCTCGCGTCTTGCCACCCAGAACGCGCTTTTTGAGGAATCGTGGCAGGCGAGTCTCAAGGCGAGTCCCACCCTGGCGACTGCAGTCGGCGACTACCGGTACAACGATCAATTAGGGGACTACTCGCTCGCCGCCGTCGCCGCACGCCACCAGCGCGATGTCTCGGACCTGGCCCGTATCAAGACCATCGATCCCACCGGCTTCCCGGAGCAGGATCTTATCTCGCACGATCTCTTCCTCCGCCAGACCCAGCAGCGCGTCGAGGACTACGACCTCAAAGAGTTCGAGATGCCACTCAGCGCGTCCGGTGGTGGTGGTGGCATCCACGCCAACCTCGCCGACCTTCCGCTCTCCATGCCCTTCGACTCGGTCAAGCATTACGAGGACTACCTCTCACGCCTTCACCAGATACCGAAAGCCTTCCTCCAGGTCGAAGACGTCCTCCGTGCCGGAGTGAAAGATCACCTCATGCCCGTCCGCTTCATCGCGGAGAAGATCCCCGGCCAGGCTGAAGGCGTCATCGCCGCCAACCCCTTCCTGATCCCGCTCAAGAAATTTCCTGCCAGCTTCTCCGATGCCGAGAAAAAGCGTTTGGCGGACGAGATCACCTCCACCGTGAACAACGAGGTCTTCCCGGCGTACAAGCAGTTTGCAGCCTTTGTGAGCAAGGACTACATCCCCTATACACGCACCACACTTTCGATCAACTCCCTTGGCGGAGGCAAGCGCCGATACCAGGCCACGCTCCGCCGCTTCACGACCACGGACCTCACCGCCGCCCAGATCCACGCGATCGGCCTCAAAGAGGTTGACCGTATCACCAGAGAGATGGCTGCTCTGGCCAAGGCCAACGGCTACGCCGACCTCGCGACCTTCCGCACTCACATCGAAAACGATCCCAAGTATCAGGCTGTCTCAGCGGATGCCATCGTGGAAGACTTCCGCAAGTACATCGCGCAGATGCAGCCGCATCTTCCTGAGCTCTTCAACCTCCTGCCCAAAACTGCCGTCACTGTCGAGCCTATCCCGGCCTTCCAGGCCTCCGCAGCCACGCACTATCAGGGCGGAACCCCGGACGGAAAACGTCCCGGTCGCGTCTCCGTCGCCGTCTCCGAACCCACCCATCGCAGCTACATCAATGATGAGGCGGTCGCCTATCATGAAGGAGTTCCGGGTCATCATCTCCAGATCAGCATCCAGCAGTCGTTGACTGGCTTGCCGGAGTTTCGCAAGCACGGGGGAAACTCTGGCTACACGGAAGGCTGGGGGCTCTACGCCGAGGAGCTTGGCAAAGAGATCGGTTTTTACAAGGACCCAGGATCCGACTACGGCCGCCTTCGCTCGGAGCTTTTCCGGGCCGTGCGCCTGGTCGTCGACACGGGAATTCACGACATGGGCTGGAGCCGCGATCAGGTTGTGGAGTACATGCGCAACTCCCATGCTGTCGACGAACCGACCATCCAGGCTGAAACGGACCGCTACATCTCCGGGCCGGGCCAGGCCTGCAGCTACAAGCTTGGCCAGCTCAAGATCCGCGAACTGCGGGATCGTGCCAAGCTACAACTAGGCTCCAGGTTCGACCTCAAGACCTTCCACGACGAGATCCTCTCCGGAGGCGCACTTCCGCTCGATCTTCTTGACGCACGCATTGACCGCTGGATCAAAGGGCAGCTTCCGCCGACTGCCAGAAACTGACGCCGTTCCGGATCAAATGGCAATACCCTTGATCCTTGAGCAGTTGCTCGTCGGTCAGGGGCAGTAGGAAGTAGCACTCATTCAGACTCAGTCTCGTAGCATTTACTGCACCGTCCACGACTTCGATCCACTGCCGATGTTCTCCGTTTTGCCGTTGGGCAGAGTGACGGTGCCGGTCGTGTTTGGCGGAAGCACGACCGAAAACTTATGCGTGCTCTGCTGCCAATCGGTTGTGATGGTGCCGTAGGTGGAGTCGTATTCGGCGTGCAGCTGCGGAAGCGCTGCGTCGAAGTGCGGCTGGATGGTGAGGTGGTGATAGCCGGGGCCGGTGGCGTCTGTATCAATACCCGCGGCGCGCCGGTAGACCCAGGCCATCACGGAACCAAACGCATAGTGGTTGTAGGAGTTCATGCCGGGGTCGCCGGTGTCGCCGTTCCATCGTTCCCACCATGTGGTCGCGCCCTTCTTCACCATGTATCCCCACGACGGATACGTTTCGGAGAGAAGGAGTTTGAAGGCCACATCGGAGCGATTGTTCTCATCCAGAACAGAGAGTAGAAACGGCGTTCCAAGGAAACCCGTCGTTAGGTGCGTGCCGTGAGCTTCGATGTCCTTGACTGCGCGGTCGACCATGTTGGCACGAAG
>JAHFTZ010000445.1 GCA_023265355.1 Terriglobus sp. | reverse complement strand
GAGATGGTTGGACCGCGGTAACCGTGGACGGTAGCTGGAGCGCCCACTTTGAGCATACGGTTGCGGTGACGGAAGACGGTCCTCTGGTTCTCACGCGATAAGGTTTCGCAACGGTTTTGGATGTAGAAGTTACGAGGAGAGCGTTTGTCGAAGGAAGATGCAATTGAGGTAATGGCAGTGGTGGTTGAAACGCTGCCGAATGCGATGTTTAAGGTCGAGATGGAGAACAAGCATCAGGTGCTGGCCCATGTCTCGGGACGCATGCGCAAGAACTTCATCCGTATCCTTCCCGGCGATCGCGTCGCCATTGAATTGAGCCCGTATGACTTGAACCGCGGGCGCATTACTTACCGCTATAAGTAGTCGGTGGTAGGTAGCAAGTAAGAAGAACTGAGGGTTGTAGCAATGAAGGTTCGTGCATCTGTAAAGAAGATCTGTGACAAGTGCAAGATTGTTCACCGCCGCGGTGTGGTGCGTGTGATCTGCGAGAACGCCAAGCATAAGCAGCGCCAGGGCTAGACTCTGGTTGTTGCAGTTGGCACTAACCAAAGCGGAACCCAGTCTTCTTACTCATGGGAAGGCACACAAAGGGCGAGTTAGCCGAAGTCAAGGCTTGCGATGAACCCCGGGAACTCTGCTCAACCGCTCCTCTGGCGACAGCGCCAGGAGCATGAAAGAAGATGAGAGATGGCAAGAATTGCTGGCGTCGATCTGCCGAACAACAAGCAGGCAAGAATCGCGCTCACGTACATTTTCGGAATTGGCGATCCTCGCGCTCTGAGCATCCTGAAGAAGGCGGAGATCGATCCGCTTCGCAAGATGCAGACGCTCGATGAGGACGAACTGAACAAGATCCGCCAGGTGATCGAGGCGGAGGGTGGCATCGAAGGCGATCTGCGCAAGGATATCTCCTTGAACATCAAGCGCCTGATCGAGATCCAGAGCTACCGTGGTCTGCGGCATCGCCGCAACCTGCCTGTGCGCGGACAGCGCACGCACACCAATGCGCGCACACGGAAGGGCCCGCGTAAGGGCACCGTTGCCGGAAAGAAGAAGGCGACCAAGTAATGGCGAAGCAGCAGAATCAGCAGGCTAAGACCGGCAAGGCCGGAAAGAATAAGAAGTTCAAGAAGCGGGAGCGGAAGAACGTTCCTTACGGCCTCGTCTTTGTACAGGCTACCTTCAACAACACCATCGTGACCATCACGGACCAGACCGGCAACACGCTGAGCTGGAAGAGCTCGGGTTCGCTCGGCTTCCGTGGATCGCGTAAGGGAACGCCCTTCGCGGCGCAGCAGGCAGCGGTCAACGCCGCGACTGCGGCTCGCGATCACGGCCTCCGTTCGGTCGATGTGCGCGTCTCCGGTCCTGGTTCGGGTCGTGAGTCTGCGATACGTGCCCTGGCTGCGGCCGGTCTGGATGTCCGGTCCATCCGCGACGTCACGCCGATCCCGCACAACGGTTGCCGTCCGCCCAAGCGCCGTCGCGTATAAGAATGAGCTCTTAGTCGTTAGCTCCTAGCTTTTAGTTAAGGGCTGACGGCTAAGAGCTAAAGCTAAACAGGATCGTGATGAAGCGGATGCCCGCGTAAAACGATCGTCACCTGAAGTTTTGGAGAGTATGAAATGGCACGTTATACAGGAGCTGTCTGCCGTCTTTGCCGGCGCGATGGCGTTAAGCTTTTTCTCAAGGGAACACGTTGCTTCTCGGACAAATGCGCGATTGAAAAGCGCAACTTCCCGCCGGGCCAGCACGGCCAGGCACGCGCCAAGAAGATCGTAGGCTACGGCCTGCAGCTCCGCGAGAAGCAGAAGGCCAAGCGCATCTACTTCACGCTGGAGACCCAGTTCCGCGCGTACTACGAGAAGGCTTCGAACCGCACCGGTGTTACCGGCGAACTACTTCTGCAGCAGCTTGAGACGCGTCTGGACAACGTGGTCTACCGTCTTGGATTTGCGATCGCACGCCGTCAGTCGCGTCAGGTCGTCCGTCACGGACATGTGAATGTAAACGGCCGCAAAGTGAACATTCCTTCCTTCCAGGTGAAGGTGGGAGATGTCATCGAGCTCCGTGAGAAGTCGAAGAAGTTGACGATTGCCGAGAGCGCGAAGGACTTCGCCGCTGCCCAGAGCACGCCGACCTGGCTTGAGATCAATCGCGACAACTACTCCGGTAAGGTCATTGCCTTCCCGAAGCGCGAAGATATCCAGCTCCCGGTCAACGAGCAGCTGATCGTCGAACTGTACTCGAAGTAATCGATTTTGTAAGCGAGCGAGTCAGCGGGTATTGTCCCGCTGGCTTGTGCTCGCAGCATGAGCAACACCAACCGTACGGACCGAAGTTCGGCCTCTGCAGAATGCTTCGCAGATGTGCACGGGCAGAGGGAAAGGGAAAAGAACAATGCTCTGGAGAGGTTTTCAAAAACCAAAGCGCCTTGCAGTTGAGGGCGAAACGCTCACCGAGAAGTATGGCAAGTTCAGCGCGCAGCCGTTCGAGCGTGGGTTCGGAACGACGATCGGCAACGGTCTTCGCCGCACACTGCTTTCTTCCATCGAAGGCGCGGCTGTAACCGCTGTTCGTCTCGAAGGCGTACTGCATGAGTTTCAGTCGATCACCGGCGTAGTCGAAGACGCGACGGACATCATCCTGAACCTGAAGCAGATTCCATTCAAGCTCAATGGCGAAGGCCCAAAGGCGCTGTACCTGCGCGTCGACCAGCCCGGCGTTGTCACCTCCGGCATGATCAAGGCAGACGG
>JAHFTZ010000444.1 GCA_023265355.1 Terriglobus sp. | reverse complement strand
GGCGAAAACCTCGTGCTAAGCATAGATACGAATATTCAGTACATGGCAGAGCGCGCGCTGGATAAGCAGATGGAGAAGGTGAAGGCTGCGCACGGAACGGTTGTCGTACAGGACCCAAACACGGGGCAGATCCTGGCGCTGGCGATCTCTCCGCGCTATAACCCGAACGACCTTCGCCACCAGGATCCTTCGATCCTGAAGAACCTTGCCGTAAGCGATGTGTACGAGCCCGGATCAACTTTCAAGCTGGTGACCTACGCCGCAGCGCTGGACGGTGCGGGAGTACTTCCGACCGATATCGTCGACTGTCAGGGCGGCTCCATGACGATGTTCGGACGAACGCTGCATGACGATAAGTCCGATCACTTTGGGCGCGTGACCGTGCAATATGCTCTGGAGCATTCCAGCGACGTGGGCGCGGCCAAGATGGCTTTGAAGCTCGGTCCGAACAAGTTCTACGACTACGTGCGCGGATTCGGCTTCGGAGACCGTTCGGGAATCGAGCTTCCCAGCGAAACGCGCGGCCTTCTGCGTGCGCCGAAGAAGTGGGGCGCAACGAGTATTCTGTCCATCGCGATCGGGCAGGAGGTTGGCGTAACTCCTGTGCAACTGGTGACCATGGTTTCAGCCATCGCGAACGGTGGTACCTATATGCCCCCGCATATCCTGCTCAGCGAGACGGAGCAGATGAAGGGCGACCCCCGTCTGCAGCCGATGGCTTTTCGTCCTGGAACCCGCCTGCCGGATAAGCTTCCGGACGGAGCGCATCGCGTGATCAGCGAACTCACCTCCGCAAAGATGCGCAGCATGATGGCTGGCACTGTCACGGAGGGAACGGGTTCGCTGGCGAAGCTGAATGGATACAGCTCAGGGGGCAAGACCGGTACGGCGCAGAAGATCGACCCCGCAACGCACACTTACTCGCACACCAAGCTGGTAGCCAGTTTTGCGGGCATCGCGCCCGTCAGCAACCCCGCCATTGCCATCGCTGTCGTCATTGACACACCGACGGAAGGCACGCGGTACGGCGGAACGACGAGCGCTCCGGTCTTCGCTGAGGTCGCGCAGCAGGTCCTCGAATACCTCGGTGTTCCACACGACCAGGCTTTGCGTCCGCGTTCAAAGCTGGAGATGGCCAGCGACCAGAAGCTCTCCGTGGAGGATGACCGACCCAACGAGAGCAGCGCTGATCTGACTGCCATGTTTGACGAAGTCAACTCTCTTCCTGCCGACGATCCGCTCCGCGCAAAGACCGACGCCGCGATCGCGGCCGCGCCGATTCCGCAACAGCCCGTAGCTCCGGTCAAGAAGACGCTCTTTGGAGCGCTGCCAGACAAGATCATGCTGGCCTTCCGGCAGCATGGCGGATCGAGCTTCATGCCCGATGCGGACGATCAGAAGCCGTTACCGAAGGGTGTGGCGCAGACCGTGACACGACCGGACGGCGGGGTTGTGGTGAGCTCTGAAAAGAACGTGGCTGTTCCTGTGTTCGTCGGAGCATCCATGCGTCTAGTCGTGGAACGTGCACGCGGAGCGGGTCTGCGCGTACAGCCGGTAGGCAGTGGCATTGCGACGGAGCAGGTTCCTGCGGCAGGAACTATGGTTCCGCAGGGGACAGAAGTGATTGTGCGGTTCGCACGGTGAGTTCGCCCGCCTGGCTGATCATCCTGATCGGCGGGCGCAGCAGCTTCCCGCAGGGCTCGTACGCAAGATCTTTGCTGTGGTGCTCGTCAGTCTGGCTATTAAGCTTTTCCTACAGCGGTGAATTTCCATGAGATTTGAAGAGGTAGTGAGCGGCGTGACGACACTGGCGGTGCGCCTTGCGTTGGTAGAGGTGCTCGGCGTTGAATATGACTCACGCCGCACAGGAGCGGGCTCACTGTTGGTTGCGATGCGCGGGGAAACGACGGATGGCAACCGCTACGTTGCTGCTGCGTTAGAGCGTGGCGCAGTCGCGGTGATCACGGATTCTCGTATCGTCTTTGACGAGCTCGCCTCGCGTTCCGGCATCGGGAGCGCGCTGGTGGAGTCTGGGCGACGCGCCCTGGCCGAGGTGAGCGCAAACTTTTTCGGCCACCCGGAACGTGCTTTGAAGCTGTGCGCTGTGACCGGCACCAATGGGAAGACCACGACGGCTTTTCTGATCGAAGGTCTGTTGCGGAGCGTCTCGCGCAAGAGCGTTCTGCTGGGGACGATTGAGACCCATGTGGTGGGAGAGGTGCGTCCGTCTCCGCATACAACGCCGGAGAGCCGGGATGTCCTGGAGATCTTCGCCGAGGGTGTGCGTGCAGGCGCGACCGAGGCTGTGATGGAGATGAGCTCCCATGCACTGGTGCAGGAGCGTGTCTGGGGTCTGCCGTTGGACGCTGCAGTGTTTACCAACCTGACGCAGGACCACCTGGACTATCACGGGACCATGGAAGAGTATGCGCGTGCCAAGGCTCTGATGTTTCGCGGCGTAGGAACTCTCCCGCCGAGGATTGCGGTCATCAATGCGGACGATCCCTACGCGGGCCTGATGCTGGAGGCGGCCTCGGGGTGCGAGGCCTGGATGTATCGCATAGGAGGCCGCGAGTTCGGCGAGAGCCCCTACGAGTTTGTGGCGGACGACGTGAAGCTCGGGGCAGGGTGGACCGAATTTGTGCTGGCGACGCCCATGGGGCAGCGGGTCGTCCGGTCGCAGCTGACAGGGCGAGTGAATGTTTACAATCTCGTGGCGGCCATCGCGACGGCCATGGCACGCGGGCTCACACTGGA
>JAHFTZ010000443.1 GCA_023265355.1 Terriglobus sp. | reverse complement strand
TCGAAAAGGCGCATCCGGATGTCTTCAACATTCTGCTGCAGGTCTTTGAAGATGGTCACCTGACGGACGGCCTGGGCAACCAGGTCGACTTCAAGAACACGATCATCATCATGACCTCGAACATCGGCGCCAAGCACCTCCAAAAGCGAGAGGGACTGGGCTTCCAGAGCAGTAAGGAAGACTTGATCCTCGAGAAGATGGAAGAGCTCGTCAAGGGCGAAGTGAAGCGTACGTTCAATCCGGAGTTCCTCAACCGTATCGACGAGACGATCATCTTCACCTCGCTGTCGGATGGCGATCTGATCCAGATCCTCGAACTGCTGGTACAGCAGCTGAACCAGAACCTTGTGCACAAGGCGATCACGATCTCCGTGACCGACGAGGCCAAGAAGTGGATTCTGGAGAAGACGCTGGTCGATCGCACCTACGGTGCACGTCCGCTGCGCAGAGCCCTGCAGAAGTATGTAGAGGATCCTCTGTCGGAGGCGCTCATCGGCGGCGGCATCAAGGAACGGCCTGCTTTCCTCGAGGTCTACCTGGATGTCGACAAGCTCTTCTACCGCCCCATCGTTGGAGAAGGCACGGCAGAAAAAGCCGAGGGCGCTGCTCTGCAGATCGTCTAACCTCAAGAACGAATCAAAAGAAGGGAGCCCATATGGGCTCCCTTCTTTGCTTATGAATGATTTAAAGGCTACAGCATCGATTTCGCGGTCTTGACTACGCCCTGCGCGTAGCCCTCCACCTTGCCAACGTACTCTTTCGCCGCGTCGGTGACGTCAGACGCCTGATTTACGCCGCGCTTGTAAACGGACTGCGCCTCACGCGAGAGGCGCTCTGCCTGGTCCTTCAGGTAGTCGCTGGCGTCCTGCAGATAATCTCCAGCATCGTCGAGGTTTCTCTTGATACGCTTGCGGGTTTTCGCTCCGCTCTGAGGAGCGAAAAGAAGAGCAACCGATGCTCCCAAAAGTGCTCCGATACCAAGTGCAAATCCATATCCTTTTGCGGACATACTTCCCTCCGTGCGACAAATCGCGCCTGCCTCTAACTTCTGATTCCATCATGAAGGCAGAGGTTGTGCGAAATATTGATCCGGTCAACCGAGTCCCGCAGCTTCCCGCGCCTTCACAAAGATGCGTGTGAACATCGCTTCGTTCAATCGTCCCGTATTGGTATTGCGCAGCGATGGATGATAGCTGCCCATCAGGCGCAGGCCGTTCGGCATCAGATAGTCCGCGCCATGGGTGAAGGTATAGGCGCTGCGACGCTCGATAACACCTTCGCCGAGCAGGTAAGCCAGATAGCCATCCCATGCGATCTTTCCCAGGCAGACGACGACACGAAGACGCCGCAGCGCGGCGAGCTCCGCGCGGAAGTGAACGGCGCAATTCCGGATCTCCTGTGGCATGGGCTTGTCCGCTGGCGGCGCGCAGCGAACCACCGACGCAATCCACGCTCCACGGAGCTTCAGGCCGTCATCGCGGGAGGCAGCAAGAGACTGGGTAGCAAATCCAAGGTTGTAGAGAACCGGGTACATGAAATATCCGGCGCCGTCCCCGGTGAAAGGCCGCCCGGTACGGTTGGCTCCGTGGGCACCCGGTGCCAGGCCAACAATCAGGACGCGGGCCGTGGGATCTCCGAATCCAGGCACTGGACGAGCCCAATAGTCCCAATCCAGGTAGGCGCGTCGCTTTGTCTCGCCGATCCCAATGCAGTAGGACCGCAGGCGCGGACAGAGTTCGCAGTCGATGATTCTCTGGCGAGCGGCTTCAAGTTGAGTTTTGGCCTGGGTAAGCGGAGCGGGACACACCTTGTCATAGTAACGCCACGCGAATGCAGTTTCTATGCAGTGGCCAACCCCCTTCTGTGGGTCATTTCCTCAAAAGGGGTGCTGCATGTTTGACCCTGCGGCCTGCCGTCCGTACCATTGAAGACAAGCGATCACACGCAAAAAGTGTTGATGGAACTAATCTGGAAGGCACAGTTTTGACCCCTAACGAAACCAATGAAATGACTCCGGCGACGGAGATCGAACCGACCGAAGTAGCCGTGCAGAACGACACAGAGCACACCCACGATCACGATCATGAGCACCATCATCACCATGATGCTCCCGCCCTCAATCCCGAGTTGACGCGAGAGATCGTCGTGGAAGCGCCCGCCGAAGACGTTACGGCGGCCTTTGCAAAGGTGCTCAAGACCTACCAGAAGCACGCACGCATTCCTGGCTTCCGCGCTGGCAAGGTTCCGCCGTCGATGATCCGTTCGCGGTTCGGCAAAGAGCTTCGGCAGGAAGTAATGGAGAGCCTGGTTTCAGAGCGCTTTCGCACCGAGCTCGAAGCACAGAAGCTGAATCCGATCTCGCAGCCCCAGATCACCGAACTCATGCTCGTCGACGGCCAGCCGCTGCGCTTCCGCGCCTCCTTCGAAATCCTGCCCGAGTTCGACGTCACCGGCTACGACACCATCAAGGCTGAGAAGGCCGATGTCACCGTCACGGACGAGGAGTATCAGGCAGAGCTCGATTATCTTCTCGACCAGCACTCCACTGTAGAGACGGTTGAAGAAGAGCGTGAGCTGCGCGATGGCGACTGGGCGGAGATCGAGTTCAAGGGTACGGTAAAAGACCTCGCTCAGACCGTCACGGAAGAAGGCCTCGCCTCTACCTCCGCTGAACCGCCCATCACGGGTGACGATGTGCTCGTGGAGATCGCTGGAAAGAACACCCTCCCGGCCTTCACGGAAGCTCTTCGTGGCTCCAAGGTGG
>JAHFTZ010000442.1 GCA_023265355.1 Terriglobus sp. | reverse complement strand
GATTGTAAAGCCTTCGCCCGCAGCGATCGAACGCAGACCGCTTACAAGAAATTCGCGCCCGATCACCAACACGGCTATCCAGGGTTTCACGATCGCCGGGTTCATGGCAACGAGGCAGATGTACCCGGCCGTGACCAGAAGTTTGTCGGCGAGCGGATCCAGCAGAATCCCCATCGTCGTAATCTGCCCACGCCGACGTGCAAGATACCCGTCGAGTCCGTCCGTGATCGACGCAATAATAAAGAGCCCTGAAGCGAAAATCTCCTGTTCGCCATGCGTGCCGCGCGCGAAAAAGTGCGGCGACAGCATCCAGATCAACAGAGGGATGCAGGCAATCCGGCTCATCGTCATGGAGTTGGGCAGATTCAAGCGGTCATCCTTGCAACTTCATTTCTCGGCATCTGTCAGCATCCTTCCTTGTCCGCGCCCCGGAGTCAAGCGGAGGCGATCTACGGGCGGAGTACGGCGCTTTGCTGCCGCGGTATCTCTAGATGTACTGAATCGCTGGTGGCTTCATTGGCAGTCTTCGGCTGCAACAAGAGATAGGGAACGTTCGCCTGATCGTACAGATTACGCTTCTCCCCTTCGATATAAGGCGGCGCATGATCTCCGACAATGACAAACGCCGTAGGAGGAATCGTCGGATCTGCGGCCATCTTTGCAATGCTTTCGAGGGCCAGGTGAATGTAGCCAAGTTGGTCGCAGACATCCACCGCATAGCCCGGCGGGCAGGAGTACGCCGGTGCTCCCTCCTCTTCGACGGGAAGATGGGAGTTCAGCGTCATCCAGTGCACAAAAAGAGGGCGCTTTCCACCACGGGAGGCCAGCAGCTGCGTATGAATCAGCTGTGCAACGTCTGCATCGCAGATACCCTCGAACGCTCCCTCGCAGAGGTGCATGCCGGGAAGATTCTTCATCTGTTCCAGAAAGACGCTCTTCTGAAAACCGAAGTCGCTGTACCAGATCGACCGGTGAAACATGCTTCCCGTGTAGCCGTGGATGGCCTCAGTGTCATAACCGAGCGAGCGCAGCTGCCTGGGAAGACAACGTTCTGACTGCGCTGCCACGCTGGCGTCCACACGGACACCGAGTTGCAATCCGCACAGCTCGCGCAGCTGCCCCGGAACCGTCGGTCCGTTGAAGGGTACGCTGCCCTCGGTCAAACGATAGCGCTGCAGAATCTCCGGGCTGTGGAACAGAGCAAACTCTCGCACACCTTCGCCTGCATTGACCTGAAGCCCCATCGACTCCACCAGGACCTGAACGATATTCAGCTTTGCATAGCGATTGTCTCCTTTGAGGGGTCGCAACACATCCGATGCGGAAGGGACAGGCGTTCCCGGAGGCCTGTCGTAGCGAAGCGAAGCCACGATGTACATCGATGTCCGGTAGAAGGTCTCGCCTACCAGATGCGTGCCCCAGCGCTGCCCACCGGAGCGCGTAATCGGGTTGTAGCCCTTCAAGGTATCCACGCTCAAAAGGAGAACCATCAAAATAGCGGAGGGGGCGACCGCCCAGAGT
The DNA here is from genome assembly GCA_023265355.1 of Terriglobus sp. GTDB lineage: Bacteria > Acidobacteriota > Terriglobia > Terriglobales > Acidobacteriaceae > Terriglobus. Next base: position 1,244 of record JAHFTZ010000442.1, on the reverse strand, counting down.
CCTCGAAGAACCCCGTCCCTGCGGGGCAGAATCTTCCACCAAAGGTAGGTAAACAGAGCGCAGAAGAGGAGCGCTCCCGCAACACCCCCGAGGAGCATGCCCGTTTGCACCTGGAAGGCAAAACGAATCGCATAGGCCAGATCTTCCTGCGTGAAGAAGTAAATCTTGTCGAAGATCTTCAATAACTCCACGACATACACAAGGAAGAAACCTACGCCAGCAATGAAGCGTCCAGCGACGAGATAGAGAAGAACGAGGACGAGATAGTCGAGATTGATCTCGGCCACGCGCATACTGATCTCGTGGCGCGCATAGACAAAGGGCAGATTAAAGAGAAACGCCGCAGCGAGATAACGCGCTGCAGAAACCCAGAAGCTTCGCTTCTTAAGAAATTCGAAAGTCAAGAAATACTCCAGGCTTGAACTCGGGAAAAGAAACACAGAAGAACATCATGGCTTCGAAAAAGCCGACGCAGAATGGAGAACCCGGTTCCGCGAGATCAAGCGATAACTTTATCTCATACAGACGGGATACAACGAGGCCAGGACGCACGCAAAGGTGCACCCTTCCCTAAATAGGATTCTCTGATGGGAACTTCAGGATTTTGCTGTTTTATAGCAGAGGAAAATCTGGATGAATACCACCTTAGTGGACTTCACCTGTCCTGATATCGATGGTCCACGGCTTCGGCTGAGGCAGCTTCATCTTTCCCTCGCCAATCTCGAGCGGCATCCAGACGTAACGCGAATCCCAGAGTGCCTCCGGCTTCCACTGATCTCCCACATAGATCACAGTCGTCTTCAGCTTACCCTTCACCTTGATCAACATGGACGACTGCGTTCCGTAGGTGTTTGCCTCAGGTGGAGCGATATCCTTGAACTCGCTCCACGGCCCCTTCAGACTCTTTGCCGTTGCGTAGACATTCGGATTTGGCTTCCATCCTGTCATATGCGAGCCGAGAACGTAGTAGAGACCTTCATAGTTCACGATCGCTCCACCTTCCAAGGGCGCGTGGATGAAGGCGGTTTCGGTGACATCCATCCCGTCGTCGTTGAGCTGCGCGATGTAGAAACCGCCCGTAGGTCGGCTCTCGAAGATAAGATAGTTGCGTCCGTCGTCATCGATAAACTGACCGATATCCCGGCTCTCCTTGTCGAGAGGACGGAAGTGTTTCACCAGGCGGAACGGACCCTCGATGTTCCCGCTCACCGCGACACCCACCTCCGCAGCTTTATAAGCCGCGT
>JAHFTZ010000441.1 GCA_023265355.1 Terriglobus sp. | reverse complement strand
AGGCCTATAGTTGCAGTCATAGCTGATCACGGCTCCGTGACGGCGCGCGGACTGCATTGCCTCCTTCGCAACCTCGGGCGTCGTTGCGCTTAGCGCACAGAAAATCCCACCCGTATGAAACCAGCGCACGCCTTGAGAAAAAATCCCGTCCCAGTCCACATCACCCGGTTTCAGTTGTGAGATTGCAGTATGTCCGCGATCCATCGAACCGACAGCATTGCGCACACCGAATCCGCGTTCCATGAAGTAAACGCCATTGCGCGACTCAGCGCCAATGCCGTCATACTCGCGCCAAAGCACATGATCCAGGTTGACGCCTCCCTGCAGCATCAGGTCTTCGACCAGCCTGCCCATCGGGTTGTCGACGAGGGCCGTTACCACTGCGGTCTTCATCCCAAAGACACGCCGCAGAGCGCGGGCCACGTTGTACTCGCCACCAGCCTCCCACACGCGGAAGTGCCGCGTCTGCACAATGCGTTCTTCGCCGGGATCAAACCGCAGCAGAACCTCACCCATGCTCAACAGGTCAAACTTGCATTCCGCACGCTCGCGCAGCGCCAACAGTTCCATTCCATCTCCAAAAGACATTCGCCTACACCATTGAAGTGTAGGCGAATCGGGTCTCCGCAGTCTGCGGACATACGTCTTACTTCAGATCGGCAATCGCAATCCCATCCATATCGGCGTAGTCCTGATTCTCGCCACCCATGCCCCAACAGAAGGCATAATTACTCGTTCCTACACCGGCGTGGATCGACCAGCCAGGACTCACAACCACCTGCTTATCAGAGATCACAAGGTGCCGCGTCTCGTCCTTCGGTCCCATCATGTGCATCACGCGATGGGCCGCGTCCACATCGAAGTAGAGATACACCTCAGAGCGACGCATATGGACGTGCGGAGGCATCGTGTTCCAGTTACTGCCCGCTTCAAGGAGAGTGAAGCCCATCACAAGCTGGCAGCTCTTCAGACCACCCGCGTGAATCGCCTTGTAGATCGAGCGCTTATTGCATGTCTCCATCGCACCCAGCTTGACTGCTTCAAGATCCGCAAACTTCACCATCGCCGTCGGATGTACCGCATGCGCCGGATAACTCAACAGATAAAACGCCGCCGGAGCGCCTTCGCTTTCACTCGCGAAGATGACTTCCTTACTTCCGCGCGCAACATAAAGGCAATCCAGCTTGTCCATGGCGAAAGCCTTACCGTCGACCACGACGCTCCCCTTGCCGCCGACGTTGAGTACTCCGAGTTCACGGCGCTCGCAGAAGTACTCCGCCCGCAGTTCGCTTGTGGTCTCAAGGGTCAGCGGAGATATCGTCGGAACCGCCGATCCAATCACCGTACGGTCTAGGTCCACATACGCCAGGTCAATCGCACCCGGACGAAACAACTCTTCCAGCAGAAACGTCTCACGCAACTCCGCCGTCGTCATGCGCGGATAACGTACCGCATCCGCCATCTGGTAAAGCTTCATTTCTTCATTCCCTTCATGCCAGCCATCTTGTCTATCTCGGATCCCGCAAGCAAAAACGCGCCCACGCCATAAACATAGCTCGACCCCGGTCCAAACGCACCGGGAGCAGCACCGATCGGTTGAATCGAACCGAGCCTGCCATCTTCAAACACGTGTCCCAGCATAGCCTTCCAGCTCTTCTCCACCACAGGACGGTACTTGCCCGCATCAAGGACGCCGTTATTCATGCCCCAGGCCATGGCGTAGGTAAAGAACGCCGAACCGGAGATTTCATCCTCTTTATACGCAGTCTGATCGAGAAGCCCTGTCCGCCACAGGCCGCTGGGCTGCTGCAAACCGGCGATGCGATCCGCCATCTCCTTGTACAGCGCAACATACTTTGCGCGCTGCGGATAATCATCCGGCATCACGGACAATGTCCGCGCCAGACCGGCGAGCACCCATCCATTGCCACGGCTCCAGAAGAGCTTCTGCCCATTCGCCTCGGTCTTCTGCAGGAACGTCGCATCGCGGAAGTAGAGCTTGTCCGCCGGAACATAGAGGTGCTCGGTCGTCAGATCCCACTCCTTATCGAGGAAGTCGAGATACTTGCGGTCTCCTGTAATCTTCGCCATCGTGGCAAACGTTGGTGGAGCCATGTACAGCGCATCACACCACCACCATAGGTCTTTCTTCGGATCGCGCTCGCGCGCTATTACCTTGTCTAGATTCTCCTTCAACGCGGCAATGCGCTTCGGATCTTTCTTTTCAAGGTAGAGAGCCTCGTAACTCTGCCCTATGGCCTCATCGTCCGCGTGGTCATAGCGCCCCGGCAGAAGCTGCCAGTTCACCTTCTCGGCATACTTTAGAACCGCATCGTGATACTTCGGGTCGCCCGTCGTCGCAGAAGCTGCCAGCAGACCGCTATATAAAGGCGCATACGTCCAGTCCTGCGTAAAGATCGCCTCGGAGTGGCCAAGCTCCCAATCCGCTACCTTCTTCATCACCGCACGCACGTCCTTATGCGCAATCTTCGGAGAAAGCGTGGTATCGATCTTTCCAGGATTATCACTGGTATCGCCCGCGGCATCGTGCAGGACCTTCGCACTCGTGCGCTCTGGAGGCGTCTGCGCACCCAGGCACAGAGCAAACGCAATAGGAATTGCAACCACCCACTTCTTCAAATCAAGCATTAGCTCTTAGGCTCCTCGACCTTGATTACGTAGTACGTAAACACCGTTCCCGGCTTCACCGTGGTCTGATGGTTGATGCCCGGAGAGATGTGCAGGACATCACCTTTGCGGATCACGTGGTC
>JAHFTZ010000440.1 GCA_023265355.1 Terriglobus sp. | reverse complement strand
TGCACCGACGAACTACCTTGCTCCCTTTGCCGCGACCGCCATGGGCGAGTACTTCCGCGACAACGGCAAGCACGCGCTGATCATCTATGACGATCTTTCGAAGCACGCAGCTTCGTACCGTGAAATCTCGCTGCTCCTCCGTCGTCCCCCAGGTCGCGAAGCGTACCCCGGCGACGTCTTCTATCTCCACTCGCGCCTGCTTGAGCGTTCGGCGAAGATGAGCGACAAGCTCGGCGGCGGTTCGCTGACGGCCCTGCCGATCATCGAGACCCAGGCGGGCGACGTTTCGGCGTACATCCCGACCAACGTGATCTCGATCACCGACGGACAGATCTTCCTTGAAACGGATCTCTTCAACTCCGGTATCCGTCCGGCTGTGAACGTAGGTCTCTCGGTTTCTCGTGTCGGTTTCTCGGCTGCGATCAAGGCGACCAAGCAGGTCGGCGCAACGCTGAAGCTGGATCTCGCGCAGTATCGCGAACTCGCTGCCTTCGCGCAGTTCGGTTCGGATCTCGATCCTGCCACGCAGAAGCAGCTCAATCGCGGTAAGCGTCTCACGGAGCTTCTCAAGCAGAAGCAGTTCCGTCCGCTCACGGCAGCGCAGCAGGTTTCGATTCTGTTTGCCGGCGTGAATGGTTTTCTGGATGACATCGACGACAAGCAGATTGTGAGCTTCGAAGATGGCTTCCACGCGTACATGGCGACCAGCGGCCAGAGCGTTTTGGACGCGATCAGTTCGAAGAAGCAGATCGACGATGAGATCAAGGCGCAACTGACGGCTAAGATCAACGAGTTCAAGACGACCTTCAAGGATGCGCAGAAGGAGAAGCAGCCGGCGACGGTGACTGCTTAAATGGCAAACGTACTCGATTTGAAGCGACGGATTCGTTCCGTCAAAAACACGCGGCAGATCACGAAGGCCATGAAGATGGTCTCGGCGGCGAAGCTGCGTCGTGCGCAGGAGCGCGCGATGCAGGCCAGGCCGTACGCGCAGATGCTCGCCGCAGTGCTGGAATCTCTCGTGCGCCGCACGGCCATGTATGACGACGCCGCTGGCGAAGTGATGCACCCGTTGCTGGTGGAACGCGAAGAGAAAAATGTGCTGGTCCTGGTCATCGCGGGCGACAAGGGTTTCGCGGGAGCGTTCAACAGCAACATCGGCAAGGCCGCTCAGAACTTTGTGAATGAGCGCGTAGCCAAGGGGCAGGACGTCGATGTGGAAACCGTGGGACGCAAGTCGCGGGACCTCTTCAAGCGTCGCTATCAGGACGCAACGTGGGAGCACAAGGACGTCGAGTACGATAACGGCCTCTCGCACCACATCGAAGATATCCGCCATCGCGCACAGCAGGTGGAACTGACCTACGACCGTTCGAATCTGTTGGCTAAGCTGAACTTCAGCGAGGTCGACAAGGCGGCACACTCGATCATCGAGCGCTACGAGCGCGCGGAGATCGACGCGGTCTACCTCGTCTTCAACGAGTTCAAGAGCGTGATTGCGCAGCGCGTTGTGGTAGAAAAGCTGCTTCCGATCCGCAAGCTGGGAACGCATGAGTACACCGCCATCGAAGAGATGACGGAGGAGCAGAGGGAAGCAGCGGCGCATGCCGCGTCCACCTCCGGCGTTTCCATTCACGAGCCCGAGCAGACGGCGATGGAAGAAGAAGCCAAGAAGTTCGGTACGGCGGATGTCGACTACCTCTTCGACCAGGACCCGAAGCGTCTCTTTCGTCACCTGATGCCGCGCTACGTGACGACTCAGATCTATCACGCACTCATTGAGTCGGTCGCCAGCGAGCATGCTTCGCGTATGACGGCGATGGATGCGGCGAGTTCGAATGCGAGCGACATGATCGACACGCTGACTCTGACGATGAACCGTGTTCGTCAGGCGGCGATCACCAAGGAAATTATTGAGATTGTTTCGGGAGCATCGGCTCTCTAGGCCGCACGTTCAAGGAAAGAGATTATGGCAGAGATCATTGGGAAAGTAGTTTCGATCAGCGGCCCGGCCGTTGATATTCAGTTCGAAGAGTCGCATATGCCACCGATCTACCAGGCGCTGCGCATCACCAGCGAGGGGTTTGACATCCCCACGCCTCTGAACGTGGTCGTCGAGGTGCAGCAGCATCTCGGTGAGGGCCGTGTCCGTACGATCGCGATGGAAGCGACCGAGGGTATGGTGCGCGGCATGAAGGCGATCGACACCGGCAACCCAATCATGGTGCCGGTAGGCCGCGAGACTCTGGGCCGCGTTCTGAACGTCATCGGCGAGCCGGTAGACGAGCTTGGCCCGGTGCAGACGCAGAAGCGCATGCCGATTCATCGCCAGGCGCCCTCGTTCGACGAGCAGTCGACCTCGGAAGAGATGTTCGAGACGGGCATCAAGGTCGTCGATCTGATCCAGCCCTTTTTGAAGGGCGGAAAGATCGGTCTCATGGGTGGAGCCGGTGTAGGTAAGACGGTTCTGATTCAGGAGCTGATCAACAACGTCGCCAAGCAGCACGGCGGCTTCTCGGTCTTCGCCGGCGTCGGTGAGCGTACCCGTGAAGGCAACGATCTCTGGATGGAGTTCCAGGAGTCCGGTGTTATCGATCCGAATGACTGGAAGAAGTCGAAGGCTGCCTTGATCTATGGGCAGATGACCGAGCCGCCAGGAGCACGTCTGCGCGTTGCGTTGACCGCTCTCACCATCGCCGAGCACTTCCGCGATGAAGAGGGTGCCGATACGCTTCTGTTTATCGATAACATCTTCCGCTTTACGCAGGCCGGTT
>JAHFTZ010000439.1 GCA_023265355.1 Terriglobus sp. | reverse complement strand
CATCGTATCCAGATAAAACGCCAGGTTGTGCACGCTGGCGAGCGTCATGCCGAGCGCCTCTCCCGCGGCGAAGAGATGCCGGATGTAGCCTCGCGAGTACCGCGCGCAGACGGAGCAGGTGCAGGTCGGATCCAGGGGGCCGCTGTCCTCTTCATGGATCTTGTTCTTGATGTTCACGCGGCCCTGCGAGGTGAAGACGAGGCCGTGTCGGCCTGCGCGTGTGGGTAGAACGCAGTCCATCATGTCCACGCCCATCTTGGCGTACTCTTCGATCTCGTCGGGATAGCCCACGCCCATCACGTACCGGGGCTTGTCCTTCGGCAGATACTCCAGCGTGTGCGCGATCATCTCGCGCGTGACGTCGCGCTCTTCGCCCACAGCGAGACCGCCGATGGCGTAGCCGTCAAAGTCCATGTTGACGAGTGTTTCCGCGCTCTCTGTGCGCAGGTCCTTGTGCATCCCTCCCTGCACGATGCCGAAGAGGCTCTGCCGTCGCCCGCCGCGCTCTTCGTGCCAGGGAACTTCGTTGGCGTGCGCCTGAAAGTAGTCCAGGGAGCGCCGCGCCCAGCGATGCGTCATCTCCATGGAGTCCTTCGCGCGCTGCCATGTTGCCGGATGCTCGGTGCACTCGTCGAAGGCCATCATGATGTCCGCGCCCAGGGCAATCTGCACCGCCATGGAGTGCTCCGGAGAGAAGAAGTGCTTGCTGCCGTCCAGGTGCGAACGGAACTCCACGCCCTCTTCCTTGACCTTGCGCAGGCCTTTGAGCGAAAAGACCTGAAAACCGCCGGAGTCTGTGAGCATGGGCCGCCGCCAGCTCATGAACTTGTGTACGCCACCCATCCGCCGCACCAACTCGTGGCCGGGCCGCAGATAGAGGTGATAGGTGTTCGCCAGGATGATCTCCGCACCGCGCCCGCCTGCGCCGATGGTCTCCACGACCTCCTGCGGAACGGCTTTTACGCTCGCCGCCGTTCCCACCGGCATAAAGACCGGTGTCTGCACCTTGCCATGCGGCAAACCGATCACGCCGCGCCGCCCACCCGCAGCGGTGGTCTCACTCACTTCAAACGTCAAACCCATGCCTACATTCTATGGAAGCAGGTCCACCTTTCGGACGGCATGGCAGACAGCAGGCACGCAGCGGGCCATGACGACGCCTCCGTGGGCTGCAAACCTCCGTAGCTGAAGGTTTATTCCCTATTCGGGAATAAACCTTCAGCTACGGGTGTCTTGTTAAAACTTAGAGAAGTGCGAAGACAGAGTTGCCCCCATCAGCTAAAGGATGTGGCACTCGGTGTCCTCCAGAAAGGAACTTCGTTATGAAGATCGGTTTTATAAGTTTTCCCGCAACAGGACATCTTAATCAAATGACTGCACTTGCGCGCAAGCTGCAGTCACGCGGACATGAAGCGGTAATGATCGGAATTCCGGATACGGAAGCCCACGCGTCTGCTGCCAACCTACCCTTCATTTCTTTCGGTGAAAAAGAGCATCCGATTGGTTCGATTGCAGAGCGTTGGAGCGTTGTAGGGACGATGGAGGGATTAGAAGTGTCACGATATTCTTTCGGGCAGCTATCCCCTGATATGACCAGAGCCGCATTGAAGTATCTGCCCGAGATTTTGAGCAAGGCTGGCATCGAGGCCATGGTTATCGATACCGTGTTCTGGTTCGCACAGCTGGTGCCCATGTATCTTGGTATTCCTTTTGTGCATATCTGGACTGTTCTGCCCTTTGATATGTCGGGGTCGACTCCGCCGTTGTATTTCAGCTGGCCAAATGAGAACACGGAAGAGGCGCGGGCCAGAAACGTGGAAGGGGTGAAGACGGTCGTTGAAATTGCTATGCCAAATGCGTTGGTCGCCATTCCTTTTGCGGAGGAAATGGGTTTGTCTATCGATTGGAACGATCCCGAGGCAACCAACTCGAAGTTGGCTGTAATCTCGCAGATCCCCTCGGAGTTCGACTATCCGGATATTCCCTGGCCATCGTCGTTTCATTATGCAGGGCCGTTCCACGACGGTAAGGGGAGAAGGCAGGTTGATTTTCCCTGGGATAAGCTAAGCGGAGAACCTCTGATTTATGCCTCGCTCGGTACTGTGGCGAATGGACGCAAGGATCTCTATAAGACGATTCTTGGCGCGGTCGGCCCGCTCAAAGGAGTTCAGGTAGTGCTTTCTGTGGGGGACAAGATCGATCCCGCAGACCTGGGAACACTTCCAGCAAACACTATTGCTGTCCCTGAAGCGCCACAGATCGAACTGCTGAAGAAAGCGGCCCTTTGCATCACTCATGCTGGTCTCAATACTGTTCTGGAGGCGTTAGCGCAGGGTGTACCAATGGTCGCGATTCCCAACTGCTACGATCAACCGGGCAATGCGGCTCGTGTTGCGTACCATGGGCTCGGGGAGTGCGTGGATCTGGATCAGTTGACGGTGGAGCGGTTATCAGAACTGGTTCAGAAGGTGCTCAAAGACCCTGGCTACAGCGAAAAAGCCAAGGAGTTCCAGAAGATCATCGCCGACCGTCGCGGGCTGGACCTAGCTGCCGATGTCATTGAACGTGCATTTGAAATCAGTCCCGTAAAGGCAGGCCTCGTTGAAGCGTAACCGTTAGCGCAATCTTCAGCGCGTGCTCCCATCCACTGTTGATCCCATGAGCGGACACCTCGTATTCGGGTTTGTGCAACCCGAATACGAGGTTTAATCGCACGTTTTTTCTGCATCGATTACTCTAAGTGCTAGAGTGGTCGCCCATGAAAATCGCGCTTACGAT
>JAHFTZ010000438.1 GCA_023265355.1 Terriglobus sp. | reverse complement strand
CAGACATCAGGCCGAAGGGAATTTCCGTCTTGCCGATCTTCAGGTTCAGAGGAACCTTCGATCCACGTTCGCCCTGGAACTTCCAGCGCAGAACCAGCATGGCCAGCGCGTTGAAGGTGAAGCTCCAGATGACGCCGAAGGCATACGCTTCACCGATCAAAATGACATTGCCGCGCGTGACCACGATGACGAGTAACTGAATACACGCCACCAGGTTCACAATGCGATAGCTCGTACCGAAACGTTTTTGCGGCTTGCGGAACCAGTCGGTAAGAACACCATCTTCCGCGACGCGCATCAGGACGCCCGTCGATCCGACGATGGCCGTGTTCACCGCGCCGCCAAGGATCAGGAATCCGACGATGACGACAAAGACGCGGAAGGCGATCCGCAGAGCCAACGGCCCCACCATGTACATTGCCATGCCCGCGATCAAGTTATCGCGATAAACGCTGACACGGACGCTGTCCGGAATCAGCATGACGGCAAGCAGGGAACCGATACCGGTAAACACGGCGCTGTAGATCGCAATGACGAAAGCCGCGCGCTTCAGATTCTTCAGCTTGGGGTGCTCAATCTCGCGATTGACCTGGGCGAGCGACTCTTCGCCGCTCATCGCAAGGACAGAGTGACCGAAGGCCATCAGAATACCGAAGAGACCGAGCATCTGCGCGAACTTAGTCCCTTTCAGGAAGCCAAGTGCGGAGTCAGAGAAGTGAAGATTCGACGGAATTGGTGCAGGCGGAAGATGCGCACCCTGATGAATCGCGGAATAAATGCCCCAAGTAAGTAAGATCACCACCATGACGGTGGTGACCTTCATAATGCTTAGAGCTTTTTCGCTGGATTCTTCGATGCCTTTAATGTTCTGCCACCAGAAGTAACAGGTGATGATCACGGCGATGCCGGCAGAGGCGTAATTAACGTCGAACTGATGCACCACACCAGAGCTGCTGACCAGGAAGCGGGCCAGCGAGGGATGGTGAGCGCCAATCCCGATCACTTCATTGATAAGACCAATGACATATTGCCCGGCGGAGACTCCCGAAATCGGTCCGGTCAGAACGTAGTCGAACATCAGGGCAGAGACGCTGATCTTGGCAAAGGTGCCGCCGAGCGCTTCCTTCACAATTCTGTAGACTCCGCCCCTTGTGTACATGGAGCAGCTCTCCACATAAAGAGCGCGGACGGAGTATGCGAAGAGAACGACGCCCAAGATGAACCATGGAGCCGCTTTGCCGACCGCTTCCTCCGCAATGCCTCCGGCATAGAAGGCAGAAGAGCCCAGATCGTTGAGAACGATTGCGGCTGCGCGCCAGAAGGAAATGAAGGTGAGCATCACCGAGGACGCAACTACAAGGCGCACGCGGTTCGGTTGAGTCGGGACAGGGATACGTTTTGACATCAGGTCGGTGGCAATCTCAAGCTAAATCCCTGCAAAAACGGGTATTTGCAATAGACGCCCAGCGATGAGTCTATGCCGTAATCGCATAAGCGTCAAACCCCAATTAGAGGCCGCTATCTCTAGTGGGTTCAGCCACGTCGTCGGAGGCGAACTGCTGGATATCCAAAAAAGTGGTCACCACGCAGACGACAGCGGAGCCAGCCATGCCCACGAGAAACATGGGCACCAGGATATGCGCGAAAAGGGGCATCAAGAGGTCAAGCACAGACTTATGTTACTCCTCTTCACTGGGTTAGGATGATCAGAGAGGGATAGCTCTCGCCGCATGAACTTCATTCCAGCCCGCGCCTGGCTGCTCGCCGCCTCTTCGGCGATTCTGCAAGTCCTCATTTTTCCTCTCTCCGGCCCGGTTCCCGCATGGAGATCTTCCCTGTGCTGGGTGGCTATGGTCCCTTTTCTGTTGGCGCTCATGGAAGACAGCCGCACCGGAGAGCCGCTTCGTATCCGGGATTTTGCGCTGCTGGGATATTTCTGTGGCTTTCTCTGGTATCTCGGAAACTGTTACTGGATTTTGAGCACGATGCACCTGTACGGTGGCCTTTCGATCCTCGCCAGTTTTGGCATCATGGTCCTGTTTTGCCTTTACCTGGGGCTGTATCACGCTTTGTTTGCAACGCTCTTTGGTGTGCTCCGCATCTTCACGCCATTGCACCGAGGCGTCATTCTGATCGTCGCTCCCATCGTCTGGGTAGCCGTGGAGCTGGCGCGCGCGCGGGTAACCGGGTTTCCGTGGGACCTCCTCGGTGGGGCTCAGGTCAATAACAGCCTTTTGACGGCGCTGGCGCCTATCGGCGGCGTCTATGCACTCAGCTATGTCCTCATGCTGGCCAATGTGGCGTTCTGTTTGGCATGGATCTTTCGTGAGAAGAAGCTACGGATTCAATCCCTCTGCGTCGGCCTGGCAATCGTGGTGATCTTCGAGGTCGGAGGAAAATTGGGCCTCGGTACTCCTCCGACGAAGATGGGAACGGAGACGGCCGTACTTCTCCAGCCCAATCTCGACGTGGGCGCTGCCGCAACGCATTCCTCCGGGGCGGCGGTTTTGCAGGATGCCATGAACTTCAGCCTCCATCTGCCACAAACAGCGGCGCAGACACCGCGCGCGATCACGGTCTGGCCAGAATCTCCCGCGCCTTTTGAAACCGATGACCCGACTCTCCGGGAGGCGTGGCTTCTGCTTGCTAGCCGAACCGGCGCTCCGGTGATCGCGGGGGCGGTCGGTCGGGATCCCGTCTCCAGCGGTCATGAGATCTACAACTCTGCGGCCCTCATCGATCCTGACTCAGGGTATGTCGGACGTTACGACAAGGTCCATCTCGT